>JAQFVO010000736.1 GCA_027942505.1 Endozoicomonas sp.
TGCACCAGGCGACGCCAATGCGTCCTGTCAGGAGCAGGACGTATCTTCCCGGCACCAGCTCTTCAATCCCGATGCGGCTGTTTCTGGCGTCTTCAGGGAGGAGCCTCCTCCGTCGTACTATTCATTGTTTGGCGAGGAGGGTGAGACATCATCTTCTCCCTCACAGGAGAAATCGTGATTCAAATAATCAGTCCCGCCTGAGATGGTGAAGAGAGGCCGCTCATATTTTTCCGAAAACTGGCTGTTGTTTTCTTTCAGGCCTTTGCACCACAAACCCTCTATTACTCCTGGTGTGGTGCACAGGTCAGTAAAGAGACGACAGCCAACCGCCGTATCTTTTGCCGATTCTACATCACACGCATGCCCGGCTGGGCCCCTTCGTGTGGCTCCAGAATCCACAGTTCCTTACCACCAGGGCCAGCCGCCAGCACCATCCCTTCACTGACACCAAACTTCATTTTGCGCGGGGCCAGGTTAGCGACCATGACGGTATGTTTGCCGACCAGTGCCTCTGGTGCATAAGCCGACTTGATGCCGGCAAATACGTTGCGTGGTTCAGGCTCACCGATGTCCAGTGTCAGGCGCAGCAGTTTGCCGGCACCCTCGACCAGTTCGGCATTGACGATGCGGGCGATGCGCAGGTCTACCCGGGCGAAGTCGTCAAAAGTGATCTCGTCGGCCACCGGCTCCAGCCAGGCTGGGGCTTGTCTGGTTGGTTCCATGCTGGCAAGTACCTCTTTACTGGCATCAATCATGGCCGCTACTTTATCCGCTTCCACACGAGTCATCAATGGCTCAAAGGTATTGACCGGATGATTAAACAGTAACGTCTGGCTGTCTTGCCAGGTCAGTGGGGCCACGTTCAAAAATGCCTCCACCTTAAGCGCCATGGCTGGCAGAACCGGCTTGAGGTAGATCATCAGCAGGCGGAACAGGTTGATACCCGTACTGCAAACGTCGTGTAGTAGTAACGTTTTGTCTGGCTCCCTGGCCAGCACCCACGGTTTTACTTCGTCGATCCAGGCATTGGCCTTGTCGGCCAGGGCCATGATTTCGCGCATGGCTTTGCCAAACTCACGGCCTTCATAGTGGCCGGCAATGCCTTCGGCAGCAGCCTGGAATTGTGCGGTCAGCTCCGGTGCACCGTCGTTGGCCGAAAGCTGGCCGTGAAAACGTTTCTTGATAAACCCGGCGTTACGACTGGCGATGTTAACCACTTTACCAACCAGGTCGGCATTGACGCGCTGAACGAAGTCCTCGGTGTTCAAATCCAGATCATCAATGCGACTGGAGAGTTTGGCGGCATAGTAGTAGCGCAGGTACTCCGGGTCCAGGTGCTCAAGATAGGTGCGGGCAGTGATGAACGTCCCGCGCGATTTGGACATCTTTTCGCCATTGATGGTCAGATAGCCGTGCACATTGACGCGGGTAGGGGTTCGATAGTTGGCCCCATGCAGCATGGCTGGCCAGAACAGACAGTGGAAGTTGACGATGTCTTTGCCAATGAAGTGGTGAACTTCGCACTGGCTGTCTTTGTGCCAGTATTCGTCAAAGTCCAGATCCTTGCGGCGTTGGCACAGGTTCTCAAACGCGGCCATATAACCGATGGGGGCATCCAGCCAGACGTAGAAGTATTTGCCCGGCTGCCCGGGAATTTCAAAGCCGAAGTAGGGCGCATCGCGGGAGATATCCCAGTCTTGCAGGCCAGCGTCCAGCCACTCGGCCAGTTTGTTGGCAATCTCCGTGGAGATGGCGCCAGAGCGGGTCCACTGCCTGAGGAAGTCAGCAAAGTCTGAGAGTTTAAAAAAGAAGTGCTCACTCTCTTTGTACACCGGTGCGGCGCCGGAGATGGCTGAGCGGGCATTGTTCAGTTCAGTGGGTGAGTAGGTAGCGCCACACACCTCGCAGTTGTCACCGTACTGATCCTGGGCGCCGCACTTCGGACAGTCACCCTTGATATAGCGATCGGCCAGGAACATCTGTTTTTCCGGGTCGTAAGCCTGAACAATAGTACGGCTGACGATATGGCCGTTGGCTTTCAAACTCAGATAGATGGACTCAGATAAACGACGATTTTCGTCAGAATGGGTAGAGTGGTAATTGTCAAAGGCAACGTGGAAGTCACCAAAGTCACGTAGTCGTTCCACATTAATGCGCGCCACGGACTCTTCCGGTGAGATGCCCAGCTTTTCAGCGTGCAGGCTGATAGCCGTGCCGTGGGCATCGTCAGCACAGACGTAAGTGCACAGGTTGCCGGACAGCTTCTGGAAGCGCACCCAGATATCGGTCTGGATATATTCTACCAGGTGGCCCATATGCAACGGGCCGTTAGCGTAGGGCAGGGCACTGGTAACAAGTATTTTGCGTTGGCTCATTCGATCAGGTCTTGACGGTGGAGGGAAAAACAGGAATTGGTCATTATACAAACTGTCTGCCCGAAAGCCTAATTGCCCTGCCGTACCAGAAGATTGCCCGCCTATGGCTGATCACTTCTTTGCTCGTCCTCAACGTGCGTATCCTCACCATCCTTGAGCGCGGCTGCCTCAAGCTGTTTTGCCACCTTCAGCTCCTCTTTGGCAAGCTGCGAGACCAGATTCCTGGCTACTTCTGTCGACGGTGTATGGGTTGGCTTGATACGCCTCTTTTGAGCAGGTTCCGTGAAGGAGACGTATACCGGTCCATTTTTCTGTCCCTCTTCCACGTCGAGCAGGGAGGCGACTTCGACGTACATTTTGGAGCGGCGTTTATCTTTGCGAAAATCGTCAATCTCTTTTTCAATTGTCTCCTGAAGCTTTGACAGGGGGGCACCCTCAGACATTTCTGCCTTGCGATAAAATTTGTTTTTTTCGCCGTAGGTAATGGTGACATCACGAGTTCGTTTCGGCATGTCCTCTGCATCGGGGTCGATAATGGTGGATGACGCTGCATGGAACTCTGCCGACTCTGAGGAGCTTACTGATTCTCGTCTGGGTGTTTTCAAGTCGGTGCCTGCGCTGCCAGGTTGCTCGACAGCGGGCGTTATATTGCCCAGTCCCGGCAGGCCTGCGTGGCTACTGGCTTGCTCTTTTTTCTGGGGAGCCTGGGCATTTTCATCCCGGGAAGCCTCATCGGGTGCCTTTCTGGGTGCTGGCGATACTGTCTGCTCGGGCAGCGCTTCTTTAGTGGTGGTTGTAACCGTCTTTGTGACGATTTCGGTGGTGGTCACCCTGGTATTTGGTTCGTCACTGGTGCCATGGACCCGGGCAATGATTTTTCTGACTGTTCCGTCCTTGAAACCGCCTGTTTGGTATTCACTGTTGGTTACTGATCGAGTCACGACAGTCTCTGTGGTGCTGTCCGGTTTATTTTTACCGGCTTCCGTCGTGGTCTCAACCGTTGGTGCTTTGCTGTCCAGCTGTGCCTGACCTGACTGGTCAGGTTTCTGTACGCCAGCCTCTGGCAGGGACTCTACCGTGCTGGCCAGAGTCGGTTTATGGCTGGTCTGTGCAGGGGCACGGAAACCCAGGGAAAAGAAGCGGTCTTTGTGCGCTTGCAGTGAGTGCCGGCTATTCTCGCTACGTTGCTTTGATGCCTTGATCATACTCTCCTGATCAGACAGGAACGTATCCTGATCAGGCTGACGGATGCTCCGCTCCAGCAGATGACACTTTTTCCCGGCGTCTGCCGGAGCAGGCATCTGGCTAGTGGCCTCGTGCTGCTGCGTACTGAGTTGCCGGAATTGGCCGGTGGCCGCTGGTTGGTTTGTGGCAATGGAATCAAGGGGATTACTCAGTGGTTTGCTGTGCAAGGCAATTGGGTCGCTCATTTAGACTCTCCTGATGACGTAGGCGCTTTCATCAGATCATTGAGTGTTGAAGAAAGTTTCCTGAATCGGCAATTTATCGAAATTTTTCCGTTGCTTGGGGTGGTTTTTTCGAGTGCTGGGCGTTCAGTAAAACAGCGACCCTCGCGGGAAACAGTCGTGACATGACTGCCCCATTTTCCGCCAGACCTCGTTCACCAGCCCGCCACCCCGACTCAGTCCAAACGGCGACAGACAGATCGTGCAAAGTCCACTCTCTAACTCGGATATTTCATAAACGTGTTCCCGCTCTTGCTTGTCCTTTGTCGCTCTGGGGGAGTATTGCTGACCGTACTCCCCGGTACGGCGCCCCCTTACAAAATCCCTTAGAGCGACAAAGTCTTGCGCGAGATTCGGGGCAGGATATGAAATATCCGGACTAAGTACATTTTGCAATCAGTCGACATTTTTTTACTATCTTTTGGCGAAAAAAATGCACCTCTAAGAGTGAAATGTGATTTATGTTTGCCTGACGCCCCCGTTAAAATGGTCGGCTTACTCTGGGCTCGTACAGGTCTGCGCGACTGTGCTATTTACGCATTGCCAGAGAGCGATTGAGGCTGCAAACTCCCGAGTGTTGACCGACGACAGTGCGGTACTATTGCCATTTGCAGGCTGAACAAGTACACGTGTACGACGTAGACCAGAACCGGGAAGGCAGGTATTGTTGATTACATGACTGACGAGAACAAAGACTATATCCGTCGGCGAAATGCCGGCGCGTTACCTTGGGAAATTGAGCCGGATGCTCAGGTTGAGCATCCGGTTTTTGCTGCCAGCGAAACCTTGCAGGCGGTGCCTGACGGTGCCCGGGTCAAGCCCTTGCCAGAGGATTTTGCACCGACCCGTGAGATTCTGGAGTTCCTGCAGGTACACCAGGGTGTGCCGCTGGAGTTTATTGCCACCGCGTTGATCGATTTCAAACTCTACTGGCATGAGACCGGCGAGGCCCGCAAGGCCTGGCAGAACAAGTTCAAGTCCCATGTCATTTACCAATGGAAGCGCAATCAAAGTGAAACAGGGCAAAGAACTAATCGTTCAACAGTTGAGAAACTTACAGACCGAAGCTGGGCCGAAGGCCTCCAGTTTGACGACGACTGGGATTAGGCATGAGCCTGGTGGCAGTGAGACTATGTCGTCTGTGGATGCTGAGTACGCAGATACCATGAACGCGGTCTTCCTGCTGCTCGAAGACGCCTACCCGCTCAAGTTCAAACGCGCCTTTGCCACCGATGAGGCTATAGCCCGGGCTAAACGCGTCTGGATCAGTGCCCTGCGCAAATTCACCCCCCGCCGTATATTTGTGGCGACCAAAAAAGCCCTGAGTACCTCGCATTTCTTCCCGGACCTGGGCGATATCCGCAAGCTGTGTAAGCTGCGTTACGATGAAGTGGGCTTGAAGGAACCCTTGCAGGCCTACTATGAAGCCTGCTTTGCCCCGGTGCAGAGCCGGGAACATGCCTGGTCGCACATCGCCGTTTACCTGGCGGCCAGGGAAACGGGCTGGACCTTACTGCGCTCCGAGGAGCAGCGTACAGCCTTCCCGGTGTTTGAACGCAACTACGAAATACTGTGCAACCGGGTGCTGGACGGAGAAGACCTTGAGGCCAGCATTCTCACTGGTATTGAAGACGGTCGTCGTAAAGAGGCGGGCCGGCGGGCGGAAGAAGCCGCCCGTCAGCGCCAGAGGGAGACCATGGTGGCGCAGGGTATTGATCCCGATAACGGGTCCTCGGCCCGATCACGGCTGAAGGATCTCTTTGACGAGTGAGGGGCGCCGATTGTCCCCGCATAACTTCATCATTTACTCAATATGGGCAAGGTCGCTACCCGCTGCCCGCAAAAGCGTAAAGGGCCCTGAAAAGAAGGGAACCACGAAGGACACTGAGAGCACGAAGAAGAGGCAGGTACCGGGTGCTGAAGATCTTCTCACTTGCTGATATAGTCCGGTGTTGTGCATTTATTGCTTATCCGTCGTCTGTCCGGTAGCCGGGCACTACGCTCAAGAGCTACTCATTGATGACCTGTTTTTTCAGACCGTTGTGCATAATCTGCAACTCTACAGACAAATAAGACCGGCCAGAGCAGGGAACTTGGGGTTGATTAATTTGTCCAACTACGGTGCTACTAGAGTCCCCGGGCTCCATCATCACTCTGGTTTCTGACATTAATCAATAGCGCTTCATTGTTCGTGAGTGTGATTATGATTTCTGTAGACGGACCTTTGCATTATTTTGATACTGTGCTCAATGCCGCCCGTAAAACGCAGGATGCTCCGGATTGTTCTGCGCAGTTGCCTCGTGGCAGTCATCATGATCACCCGCTGACCAAAGCGCTTGGTGCCATGGCCATCACCGCCTCCCGACCGGATGAGAACCCGGCATTTACGGCCATCAGGGTGTCTGTCCAGACAGCGATAGAGCGCGCTGACCACAGTGCACTGACGGATTACCTGAAACAAGCCGAAACGTACCAGACCATCAAGGCCCTGAACGGGGATGACACATACAGACTGGCTGAAATCTTGTACAAAGATACCGGGTGCCTGGTTGCCTACTGTGCATTTGTTACTGAAGCAGGCATGTATCTGGCCGCTCAGCCGACATCAGACCAGCTGATGGTCGCCAAGGTAGCCAGTCTGTTACTGGAATACAAAAAACAGAACGAGTCAGAGGGGGTATTTGATTCCTCGCTCCTGCTT
>JAQFVO010000748.1 GCA_027942505.1 Endozoicomonas sp.
CAGCAAGCCCGATGGTTGGCTCTCCCTGCCGGATGGGTTGCGTACAGTCCATGTACGCAATGACACCGGGGAGTGCCCTGTACGCCTGTCCGACTGGGAAGGCCGGTTAATTGAGTGGTTAGGTAAGGCCCGTGAACAGCGGTTTGTCTGGGGCGAGTTTGACTGTGCCCTGGCGGCTGCGGATGCCCTGACAGCACAGACGGGCCTGGACTTTGCTAAACCGTGGCGTGGCACGTACCGCACCGATAAAGGCGCATTAAAAGCCCTGTTACGGCGCGGTTACCGGGATTGCTGGGAAGCCATGGCAGACGCCTTGGGCACGGATTCAGTGCCGGCCTCACTGTTGAGCCGTGGTGATATCGGCGCCGTGGATGCGGCCGGAATGAAAACCCTGGGGGTGATCTGGGCAGGCAGTATCTGGTTGCCGGAGCCACACGGTCTGATGCCCCACAGTATCAAGCTGGTCAGCCACGGCTGGCAGCTGGATTCCCCGCTGTCATTGCGTACAGAGCACTCCCTTCTGTCATTGCGTACAGGGATTGTACGCAACCCATCCGGCAGGGATAGCCAACCATCGGGCTTGCTCTCCCTGCGTTGTGGGTCCCGTACATTCCCTGTACGGGATGACAGGGAGGGGGGTGAACGCGATGACAGGGTAAGAGGGCTACGCGATGACAGGCGGGATGACAATAATAAAGAGAAAGGAGTAACCATATGCCCCCGGTAGTCGCGGTCGTCGGGGCCTTTGTTGCCTCAGTGGGTGTTGGCACAGCCATCGCCCTGGCGGTATCGGTAGCGGCAGCGGCCTTCAGCATCTACACCGCTAAAAAAGCCAAACAAAGCAGCGATACCTCAGCCGCCGAGCGCAGCCAGACCTTTCGCTCGGCCAATGCCCCAAAGCAAGTAATCCTGGGCGAGCTGGAAGTCTCCGGCCCTATGGTCTTTGCCATGGAGGAAGGCGACCCCGGTGACGATGGCAAGGGCGAGATCCTGCATTTGGTCATTCCCCTGGCCGGTCACCAGTGCACGGCCTGCCTGGCAGTACGAGTGGGCGAGCTGGAGTTCAGCAAGGTGGGCGATACGGCCGAGGGCAGCCACTGGCGTTATGCCTCCGGTGACACCACCCACGGTGATGTCTGGTATTACTCCCGGCCTGATAACGCCACCGGGGTGCCTGCCTCACTGGCCAATGTTGCCCAGTGGTCTGACGATATGATCGGCCAGGATCAGACCTTCCTCCATGCCCGTTTGCGCTCCGATCCTGAGCAATGGCCCTCCGGCATTGAGGATGTGGTGGCCCTGGTGCAAGGCGCCCCGGTGTACGACCCCAGGACCGGCAAGACGGGCTACAGCACCAACCCGGTGTTGCAAGCCCTGTTCTATATCCGCCACTTTTTGCAGGTGCCTGCTGACTTTATCCTGGAAGATACCTTTATTACGGCGGCTAATATCTGCGATGAGACAGTTACTCGGGGCGGCGTTACCGAACCCCGCTACAGCTGCCACGCGGTGTGCGACGAAGACACCGACCCTACCGATGTTCTGGGCCAGATTGCCAGCGCCATGGCCGGGGAGTTTATCCGCTCCGGTGGGTTGTGGGGTGCTCGTGCCGGTGCTTACTACGGCCCGGCTACCCGAACCCTGGAGCTGTCCGAGTGTATTGAGGACTTGTCGGTGCGGGTCTCCATTCCCCTGGAGGACCGGGTCAATACCATCACCGGGCAATACGCCGAGCCGGAGGAAGGCTACAACGACACCGACTTTCCCAGCATCAGTGTGCCCGAGTACATCGCCGAGGATGGCCGCGAGCGCATCAAGGACATGGGTTTTGACTATGTGCACAGCGGTACTCAGGCCCAGGCGCTGGCCTGGATTGAGCTGGAAAAGATGCGCCGGGGCGCTACCGTATCCGGCACCTTCAAGCTTTCTGCCGTGGATGCGGTGGTGGCCCGTGTGGTGAAGATCAACTTGCCGGGCATTGATGAGCTGGAGTTCCGGGTGATTGCCTGGAACCTGGACCCCAATGGCGGCATTCAGTTGGAGCTGCAAGAGGACCACCCGGATATCTGGTCCGGCCAGCCCGGCAAGATTGTGCCGCCCCTGCTGCCCGGTGAACTGCCCAACTCGGACCCAAGACTGGTGCCAGCGCCGACCAACTTGGGCTTTGTCCGAACTCCGGAGGCGCTGAATCAGCACGGGGTGCTTAGCTGGAAGGGCACCGGGGCCGAGTATGAGGTGGCCCTGCTCGATGGCAATGACCTGTTATGGAAGCAGAAGACCCGCGCGCTGCTGATGCCCCTGACTTTTCCCGTTGCCGATAAGCTATACACCGCCGAAGTCTCTGCCATTAATGGCTTTGGTATTCGCAGCCTGCCCGCTGCTGCCAACCTGAGCCTGACTTTGACCGCGCCGGATCTGACCACCAGGCTGGTCAACTCCAGAGATTGCTGGCTGGAGGTTAACTGGGTAGCCAACGGCGCCGACAGCTACGAGCTGGAGCTGCTGACTCAGGCCGGGGCCGGTGTCTATCGAACCACGGTCAAGGGTGGGCCGGTGCAACTGGGCTGGTTTGTGCCCGGTGATTATCGGCTGCGCTTGCGGGCCATGCTGGGGATTACACCCTCGGCCTGGTCGAATGAGGTTTTGTTGCAGATCGACAGCCTGAAAGCCCCGGTGCCGGTATTTATGCCGGAAGCAAAAGACCCTACCACAAGCGGCGGGATGCTCTCTTTTTCTGGCAAAGATCCGCGCACCGAGCGTATTGAGTACGAAGTCTCCGGTCCTGGCTTTATCCATAACGATGACTGCCCCGGTACGCCGGTGCGGTTGCCGGCCATGTTGCCTGCGGTTTACCAGTTCCGCGCCCGTGCCCAGTGGCGGGATGTGCTCTCCGGATGGCACAACATTACCCAGCAGCTCTCGGAAAATCTCAGCGCACCGGCCAACCTGGCCTTTGTCGCCGGGGACGATCCGGGACTCTGGGGGTTGCTGAGTTGGGCGTCAGATGCCAGCCAGCACCGGGTCACCATAACCCGCAACGCCGACGGCAGCACGCCGGTGCAGACCATTGTCACCGGTAACCAGTACTCAGTGCCGGTGCTGACCGTGGGTTCCTATAAAGCCGAGGTGGTTGCCCTCGGGCGGGTGGAGGAGTCGGAACCGGCCATTATTACCATGACCCTTGACCCGCCCTCGGCACCGGCCAACGTGGTATTCAAGGCATTTAATGATGACGCCACCAACGCCGGTGAGGTGGTCTGGGATGCCGAGCCACGCAGCAGTGGCTACCAGGTGCGCTTGCTGGATTCTGCCCGGAGTATCCTGGTGGAAAGTAAAACCACCGATAACCGCTGGTTAATCGCGCCGTTAACACCCGGTGACTATGAGGTACAGGTGGCCACCATCAGCCAGCGGGAGAGCGCCATCAGTGACTGGAGCCGTGTGGTGTTTACCTTGGCTGGGCTGGAAACGCCCCAGGGACTCACGGCTCAGGAGACCCTGATCGGTTCCGGTATCCAGATTATCAGCCAGGTGGTGCTGAGCTGTAACCCGGTGGCCGGGGCGGTGAGCTATGAGTTTGAGTATCAGGCGCTGGGGCAGGGTAGCTGGTCTGGCATTCAGTCCGGGCCTGCGGTCAGTGCCACGCTGAACGCCATACCTGCCGGGAACTATACCTTTCGGGTGCGGGCGCTTAGTGGGGTGCGTCGTTCCGGTTACGCCACCAAAAGCTTTGGCGTGCTGGGCACCGAGCGGCCACCGGCCCCGTTGCAGAACCTGAGGATGCACGGCTATTCCGGTAATAAGGCGGTGCTGAGTTGGGACCTGAGCACAGACCCGGATGTGTTGACCGGTGGGTCTATCCATGTGCGCCATACCCATATTGTTGGGGCGGGTGCCACCTGGGACAGCGCTGCCCAGGTCACTGACCGGTTGCCGGGCAATGCGACCCAGGCGGAGGTCTCGTTGTTGTCCGGCACCTACCTGGTGAAGCCGGTGAATGCCTCCGGGTTCCATTCCAAGAGTGCCGGGGTAGTGGTGTCCAATATGGCGGGCTTGATTGGCTATAACCGGGTGGTGGAGCGGGAGGAGCCGGATACCTGGCCGGGGGAGAAGAACAAGGCAGAGATTGAGGCCGGGGGATCACTGACGCTGTCGCACAGTGAGGTGAACAACGACCCTCCTTATTACATCATGCAAGAACCTCTCGACCTTGGCGCCGTAGTCACCGTCCGGGTCACCATGGACGCCACCGGCTCCGTCTACTTTGCCGACACCATCGACGAACGCACCACGCTGATCGACAGCTGGGGCCTGTTCGACGGTGAGATCCCGGACAATGTCTCCCTGCGCTATGAGCTAAGCCAGACCGACGATGACCCGCAAAGCAGCGCCGCCCGCTGGTCAGACTGGACGCCGTTTATCAAAGGTGAGTTTCGGGGCCGAGGCTTCCGGCTACGGGTCACCCTGCAAGGGCAGGCGGCCGGAGCGGTGGCCACCCTGGGGGGATTAAAGCTGATTGCCGATGTCCAGGACCGTACCGAAAAGGGTAATAATATCAGCGCCCCCGCCGCCGGACTTAGAGTGAACTACCAGACTCCGTTCCTGGCACCGGGCAGTATCGCCATCACCGCCCACACGTTGGCGGAGAACGGACGCTTTGAACTGACCGGTCAGGACCGCTTTGGCTTTACTATCCGGTTCTTCAACGGCAACAACGCCATAGCGGCTCGCTTTGATTATCAATCCATCAGCTACGGAGAGGCGCAATGAGTCAGACCGACAGCTTTTATATACCCAACCTGGCCGGTGCCCCGTTCAGGAACTTGCTAAACCAGATTCTGGAGGCCCTGAGCAAACAGAACGCCGGGTCCACCGAACCCCCCAATCCCTTTGCCGGCATGGTCTGGCTGGACACCAGCACCGACCCGGCCGTGTTTAAGCAGCGCAACGAAGGCAACACCGGCTGGATCAATATCTTCACGGCAGACAACCCGCCCACCAAGGCCCAGGTGGGGTTGTCTAACGTACCCAACTACAGCGCCACCGCCAGCCTTACCGACGGATCAAACAGCAAGTTCCTGCTGGCCGCCGCTGGCAAAAGCCTGCAAGACAACAAGGTCGATAAGAGCGGAGTGGCCTACGACAGCGCCCGTCTTGGCAACAAGCTGGCCAGCCAGTACGTACTGATCAGCGGCACCTACCCCAACCTGCGTGCCCAGGCCACCACCAAGGCCGACGTAGACCTGGGCAACGTCCAGAACTACGGTCTTACCAGTAGCCTGACCAGCAACAACGCCAGCCAGTACCTGTCTGCCAAGGGCGGCTATGACTTGAACCAGATGAAGGTCAACAAGACCGTGACCATCAACGGCAAGCCACTCAGCAGCAACATCAGCCTGACCGCTGCCAACGTGGGCGCCCTGCCTGCTGGCGGTGGTGACCTAAGCGGCCCGATCAACTACACCCCCGACACCGGGGATATCATCAAACTGGATGGCAAGGTGCTGTTGCGCCGGATCAGCGCAGCGGGCGGTGTCTCCTTTGGTGCCGACGATGCGGTGATCATTGGCAGCGGCGAGTCACGGAACACCCTGCAAAGCAACGTTTCCGTTACTGCCGAAGAGACCCACATAGGCTCGGACGGCGCCATCAAGCTCTATACCAACCTACAGAGCGGCTGGGGGAGCCGTAAGGTGTTCCAGTTTGAGAATGATGGGGGGTTTTTGCCGGGGAATGTGGCGAAGACCCGGCAGAATCTGGAGGTTTATTCCAAGGACGAGGTTTATTCCAAGGACGAGGTTTATAGCAAGTCGCAGGTGTATGCCAAAGGAGAGACGTATAGCAAGTCGCAGGTGTATGCCAAAGGAGAAACCTATAACCGGACAGAATTTCTCAAGCCTGTAGGAGGGTAGTTCCTAGCAGTTAATGAGGGAGGTAGAAGCTATACTCTGCCTGCCGGAGGAACATGGGCCTATTGGCTTCATGGAATTAATAACCATGATGGTAACTGGAATGGTTCAGCATTTGCAGGGGTAACCGCTGGGGGATCGACGATTACAATGAATTCAGGCAATTCTAAACGGGGCTTTGTATGGAGGGTTGCCTGATGATTTCTGATATTCAGAAGAAAAGCGACGGAACTTATGTAATTAAATTTTATGGGGTGCCGTATCATGCAGATCCTGAGACGACACCAGAAGTGTATCAAGAGGTACTAGATGCAATTCAATCTGGCGCTGAGGTCGCCATCTTTAAGGAGCCAGTAATAGCGCCTCTGCCTGAATCGGAAAAGGTGACCATGGAGCGTCAATGGGCTATGGCCGAACTGGCCCGCTCCGACCGGGCACTGACGCCCGATTTTCCCGTCAGCTCTACCGACCGGGAAAAAATCATGGCTTATCGCACCCAACTCCGCAACCCACTACGCAGCAACCACAAAGACTTCCCTGACCCAGCATGGAGACCACAGTGGCCTGAAGGCGTTAAACGCCCTGCGGTATAAAATGGCATGAACAGGGATTCCCTAACCCTTGTTTTAACGCTTGTTGAGTAAAGGGTGAAACGACACTTACGAGGATAAATATGGAAGGAAAGTTTGAGACTGTCAGACAAATCCGCACCTTAGTTTGAGACTGGATAAAACCCACTGCAATATGCCTGATTAATCGTTAAAACCCAGCCAAGCGGCAGTCTCAAACCTTAAAGTAAAAAATCTCAGACCGTCCGGCGCGCTACAACCAACTTCCCCCCCCTTACTGCCCCCTCATCACCAAAAACAAAAAAAACCGAAGTGTTCACTAACACATCGGGCTATGTATTCTATGGCGCTCCCAGGAGGATTCGAACCTCCGACCTGCCCCTTAGGAGCACTTTATAACCAGTAGCTATAGGTATTATATCGTCTCATTATTAGCTCAAAGACCTTGATATTACTGGGCTAAAACCTATTATAGTATCTCAGTGCATCTCATAAAATACCACTAAAGCGCACGAGAAACCTACACCCATACCTACACCTCTTTTGGGTGCGAAAGCTATATAACAATGAGTAATATAACCGACATGGAAGCCCGGAGCCTGAAGGATGGGCAGACAATTACAGAGAAGCTTGGCCGTAACCGTGGCACCTTTTCCATACGTCGCCGTGGGCAGAGTTATATTGCTTTCTATCGCTACTTTTCTGGTAAAACCAAACGGGAAATTTCCCTTGGCTCCTACCGCTATTCAACTTCAGCTGTTGGCTTCTCCCTCAAGCAGATACGGGAGAAAGCCATAGACCTGGCCAATATCCGTCAGGAGATATCACCTGCCGATCTCAAGACTCACCTTGAGCAACAAACTGAAGAGCAACAGCGACAAGCACAAGCAGAAGCCCAAAAAGGCTCCTTTGCCGATCTTCTTGATGCGTACATCGACGACCTACGCAAACGGGGCAAAGACAAAGAGCGGGAATACAACCGTATTGTTCAGAAAGATATTAAAGACCCCTACCCAAACCTGGCCAGGATAAAAGCAAAGGATGTTACAGCAGACGATATTGTGACCATTCTGGCCAAAGTCCATAACCGAGGCTCAGAAAATCAGGCCAACTGTGTCAGGGCCATGCTGCATGCAGCCTTCTCTTTTGGATCAAAGAGCGATTACGACCATACCCGGGTTGGAGAGAAACGGTTCTACCTCACCCACAACCCGGTAGCCATGACCAAGAAAAACACCCGGGTAGAAAAAAGCCGGGTTCGTGTATTGAACAACCGGGAGATCCACCAACTCTGGCATAACATCAAAGACGCCCCCGAAGTGGGCATTGTCATCAGCCTGTGTATTCAATTCCTGATTGCCACCGGTGGCCAACGTCCTAGTCAGTTACTCAGGGCAAAGTGGGAGGACTATGACTTCGAAAGAAACTGCGTATCCTTTGAAAACAAAAAACGCAAAGGTGAAGCACTGATCCACACCATACCACTGACTCCCCGGGCCCTTAATATCATTGACGAAGTCAGGGAATACACAGCCCACCTCCCCTGGCCTTTTGCATTTCAGGAAGCAGCCCCAGTCAGAACCGATAGCCTGTCAACGGCACTTGACCGCTGGCATCGCTACCGTACCAGACTATGTGAACAGAGCGGAGATATACTGACTGCCAGATACACCCCCAGTTGCCTGAGGGATACCGCCAAGTCCCTGATGGTCGATGCAGGCATTAACCGTGAAGTGCGCAACCTGATCCAGAGCCACCAACTGACTGGTGTCGATTACGAGCATTATGACCGCCACGAACATCTACCGGAAAAGCGGGCAGGGATGGCGCTATACGATCAAGAATTAAGCAAAGTACTGCAAAAAGAATAACAACCCAAGCTCTGCCCCTTTCAAACACCCGATACAAAAAGCACAACATCGTTGGCTTGCTGATGAATCTCCAGTCGCGGATTCCGACTCAGCTCATAGGCCTGAACGGAAAAGGTTAATGGAAACCAGGCAGCATCACTCAATACAGAGTTCAGACTTCTACTGCACGTCCGCTCTGCCCGAATACCTGCTTCAATCAACCAACTGCGAACATCAGTGTCTTCAACGGTAACTGGCGCATTAACCAGATAAGTCCCTTTGCCATCACTGGTCAGAACATGGAGTGTTGCCATGGTTCTCAGCACATAGCGAAGGCTGCGCTTCACCACATCAGACTCACCAAATTGACTAACCACTCGCCGTTCCATCTGGGCATACGTAACGCGTTCATTGAGTTTCGTCAGCTTGCCTATCTGATTGGCAACATAGGCAAAAAACGGAAACTTGGCGATCAGCAACCCCCAATAC
This sequence comes from Endozoicomonas sp., assembly GCA_027942505.1. Classification (GTDB taxonomy): domain Bacteria; phylum Pseudomonadota; class Gammaproteobacteria; order Pseudomonadales; family Endozoicomonadaceae; genus Endozoicomonas. The sequence goes on from JAQFVO010000748.1 coordinate 8,818, forward strand.
ACAGCCAGCGCCTGCACTCCCGACCTCACAGCAAAGTCTGCAGCTTCTTTCTGAAAAGACTCTGGAATATGACCGGGCCGCTTATCCCACAGGGCAACCAGCATATTTCTTGCCTTTCTTGCCCCGGTGGGGCTGGTAAAAGCCGGGTCAATCAACAGGCGCAACTCATTATCCAATGCCTTACCGTGAATACCCTGTTCAACCAGCTGTGCAGCCTGGTCAATCCACTCTTTTTCAATATGACGGTAAAACCCGGAAATTGCAGTCATTCGCACGCTCGTCTGACAAGTCAGTTCGGAAGGTTAAACAATAGCACGATCTTCACAGGAACTGGCCGAAACCAGGGCCAGGGGGACAATCACCTCATGCAGGCTGATGCCACCATGCCCAACAACAGCACTCCCCTTTTGCACAAAAGCAGCATTGGCCAAGCTGAGCATCGGGTAGAGATTATCAGGCAGGGCTGATCGTGAGGGCGGCCACTCTATCACAGGTTCGGGATAGTCGGCAGCCGCTTTTTCCCGTAACGATTGGTGAGTGTAAATGCGCACACGCTCACCTTTGGTTTCTGCACTAACCCCGTCTGAGATCCGTCCAGTACCCGTACAGGCCTGCCCACCGTGGTCAGCGGTAATAACGACATCAAAACCTGCGTTGACCATGGCTTCCAACTTGCTGGCAAAATTCCACTGCTGAACCCAGGTAGCCACCTGGCCATTAAGACCAGCCATACCGGTTTCAACAATGCCGTGCATCTGGTCGTCAATAAAATTGATCACTGCTCCCAGCACTTTCAGCCTTCGATTAGTGATCAACTTTTCAAAACCTGTCTGGTCTATTCTTTCCAGTGTTTTTTGATACCCGATTTCTCTCTCACTGAGTCCCTCATTTTTCCAGAATGCCTGCCAGTGTTTTCCTTCATTAGTCGTGTTCAACACGTCACGGGCAAAATAATAGGGAGCCTTGCCAGCAAACAATGCCTGCCTTGAAATAGAGGTAATGGTAGGTACCCAGGCAAAACAGTGCCCCTCTTCCAACCGAAGCGCACCGCTACCCTGTATATGCTTTCTGATCACTGCCCATTGTTGAAACCCCATACCATCCATCACCAGCAGACAGACGCGCCTGTTATTAGCCACGACCTTCTGCTGCAACCAGGGAGCCACTTTATGGAGGATGGGAGGATATTTAACCGTAGGCTCATTCAACAGACTGCTGTAACTCTCTTGAACCCACTGACTGAATGATTCTTCCAGCTCGCTTTCCAGTTGATGCAAATCGGTGAATTGCTCATCAATCAGTTCAGACGCCAGATCATAGGACAGAGACATCAACCGGCCAAAATCACTGGCAATACCACCCCATTCCATTGCCCGGCCAGCCCCTTCCCGGAGTTGTGCAAACCGTTTGGTAATCACCTCAAAAAGATGGCGGTACTGTTTCAACAGTGGGTTTTGGTGATTGGTAACAATACCAATACTGGCCCAGTGGCCCGCTGCCAACTGCTCAAACTCAACGGGCGTCAGGTAACCTTCTGCAAACAGATCATTGATAAATACCCGGATATCCTGATCATCAAACGGCACGATCAGATCATCCCGGGCACCATCAGCCAGCGACTCCAGATACACTGACCATTGCGCCTGCAGAAGCTCAAAAAACACCCCTTTATCCTGCACCAGCAGCGGTAAAGACCAATTTGCAAATGCCGGGTTCAATCTGAGCGTAGTCACCAGAAAATCTTCAATAACCGCAGGCATCTCAATACTCAGATAGTGCTTGCGAATCAGCAGACGAACCAGATCCACATCCGTCTGAATAATCTCAGGGGCGATTTTAAAGATATGACGGAGCACAAACGACCAGCTGCTCCCGCTAAATATACGCCTTAAGACGTGTAATAAATCCTAAGTACACGATTTTCAAAACACGCAAAAAG
>JAQFVO010000760.1 GCA_027942505.1 Endozoicomonas sp.
CCACAACCGACTTTTTAACTTTCTTACGTGTACGAGTACCTGGCTTTGCCATATCAGAACAAATCCTGTGTTAAAAAAGGTCGTAAGCTTAGTTGCCAGCGGCAGACATCCCCACGAGAGACCCGGGAGAGCCACTTCGGCAAAAAGCAACGATCTTACTTACGAATCGGTTTGCGCGGACCCTTACGAGTACGGGCATTGGTCTTCGAGCGCTGACCACGAACCGGCAGACTGCGACGGTGACGAAGGCCACGGTAGCAACCCAGGTCCATCAGGCGCTTGATGTTCATGCTGATTTCACGACGCAGGTCACCTTCGCAGTTCAGTTTGGCAACTTCACCACGCAGGGATTCCAGCTGGTCTTCACTCAGCTCAGATACTTTGGCTGACGGGTTAACGCCAGTGGCAACACACAGCTGCTGGGCAGTGGTTTTGCCGATACCAAAGATGTAAGTCAACGAGATAACTGCATGTTTGTTATCCGGGATGTTGACGCCAGCAATACGGGCCATTCAATCGTCTCCGTTATTACATTTAATCGTGCTGCGGCTATTCATTGGAATAACCAAAGCAATCCGCAACACGTCACCATATCAAAAAGCCTGAAGGCTTCGAGAGATGGCTGCTTTCACCCTTTGCAACAGCCAAAGCAAAGAGCAACCCGGTAAAACCGGATAACAAATGCACAAGAGGGCTGTTCCAGCAGGTCGAAAGGCGGAAATTGTAATCCTCCTTTCGATAAAACACAACCGCTCACGAATAAATTCGTGAGCGGTTGCCTTTGCCTGAGATCACATCAGGACAGAGTCTGAGGTTTTGCCAGAAGGCAAAACGACCTTAACCCTGACGCTGTTTGTGACGTGGCTCCTGACAGATCACGCGCACGTTGCCGTTACGCTTGATGATCTTACAGTTGCGGCAGATCTTTTTAACCGACGCACGTACTTTCATAACTAACTCCACAATCGCTGCAGGACAACCGGCCATAAACCTGGTTAGCGAACCAGGCCGCCACCATAGCCCTTAAGATTGGATTTTTTCAGCAGAGATTCATACTGGTGCGACATAAGATGCGACTGCACCTGGGCCATGGTATCCATCACCACAACCACGACGATCAGCAAACTGGTACCACCGAGGTAGAACGGCACGTTGGCCGACACTACCAGAAATTGTGGCAACAGACAGACTGCTGTCATGTACAGGGCACCGAACATGGTCAGGCGAGTCAGAACACCATCAATATACCGTGCAGACTGCTCACCAGGACGAATGCCCGGGATGAATGCACCAGACTTCTTCAGATTGTCAGCCACATCTTTTGGATTAAAGACCAGGGCCGTATAGAAGAAGCAGAAAAAGATGATACCCGCCGAGAACAGTATGACGTTCAATGGCTGACCCGGGCCCAGTGCCAGAGCAATCTCCGACAGCCAGCCCATACCCTCACCCTGGCCAAACCACTGCGCAATGGACGCAGGGAACAGCAGCAGGCTGGAGGCGAAGATGGCTGGAATAACACCGGCCATATTTACTTTCAGGGGCAGATGGCTGCTCTGGGCCGCAAACACCTTACGCCCTTGCTGGCGCTTGGCATAGTTTACGGTGATCCGGCGCTGGCCCCGTTCAACGAAGACAACAAATGCAATGATGGCAACCGCCAGAAAGGCAACGGCCAACAGCATCAGGATATTGATATCACCCTGACGGGCGGACTCGAAAGCCCGCACGATTGCACCTGGAAGACCGGCGACAATACCTGAGAAAATAAGAATCGAAATACCGTTACCAATACCGCGTTCAGTCACCTGCTCACCAAGCCACATCATAAAGACGGCACCGGTAACCAGCGTCACCACAGCAACCACGTAGAAGCTGGGGCCAGCGCCAAAGGTGACACCCTGATTAGCCAGACCGACAGTCATGCCGGTGCCTTGAATCAGAGCCAGAAGTACGGTCAGGTAGCGAGTGTACTGGCTGATTTTACGACGACCAGACTCACCTTCCTTTTTCAGCTGCTCCAGCTGCGGACTCACTACGCTCATCAACTGAACGATAATAGAGGCCGAAATGTAAGGCATAATCCCCAGGGCCAGTACCGACATCCGCTCCAGCGCACCGCCAGAGAACATGTTGAACAGGCCGAGAATGGTCCCTTCATTTTGCTGAAACATCCGCGCCAGGGCATCAGGGTTGATGCCGGGCACCGGAATGTGAGCCCCGATCCGGTAAACCAGGATCGCCAGAAACACGAACTTGACCCGAGACCATAACTCGTTCAAGCCGCTTTGATTCCCTACAACAGGTAGTGTCTTAGCCATTTAGTCCTCGATCTTACCACCGGCAGCTTCAATCGCAGCACGGGCGCCTTTGGTAACAGCCAGGCCTTTCAGGGTAACTGCCTTAGCCAATTCGCCGGACAGTACCACTTTCGCACGTTGAATGCTACCACTGACCAGGTCAGCCGCCTTCAGGGCCGCCAGATCGATGACATCCGCCTCAACCTTGTTCAGCTCGTGCAGACGAATCTCAGCGCTGAAGCGCTGCTTGCGAGACGTGAAGCCGAACTTTGGCAGACGACGCTGCAGTGGCTGCTGACCGCCTTCGAAACCTGGCTTGACAGAACCACCGGAACGGGCCTTCAGACCCTTGTGGCCACGACCACAGGTCTTGCCCAGGCCGGAGCCGATGCCACGACCGACGCGCTTACCCTCTTTACGGCTGCCTTCAGCCGGGCTCAGAGTATTCAGACGCATGTTATTCTCCTTCTACCCGGACAAGGTAGGAAACCTTGTTGATCATGCCACGAACCGAAGGAGTGTCTTCCACTTCAACGGTGTGGTTGATACGACGCAGGCCCAGACCCCTTACGCAAGCCTTGTGGCTTTCGAGGCGACCGTTAGTGCTCTTGATGAGCGTCACTTTGATCATCTTCTCAGCCATGACTTACCCCAGGATATCCTCAACTGACTTGCCACGCTTGGCAGCAATGCCTTCAGGAGAACGCATGTCGCGCAGACCGTTGAAGGTAGCACGTACGACGTTGACCGGATTGGTGGAACCGTAGCACTTGGCCAGTACGTTGTGTACGCCAGCCACTTCCAGCACGGCACGCATGGCGCCACCGGCGATAACACCGGTACCGGCAGACGCAGGCTGCATGTAGACCTTGGAAGCACCGTGACGAGCTTTAACCGGGTACTGCAGAGTGTCACCGTTCAGGTCAACCTGAATCATGTTGCGACGGGCTGCTTCCATTGCTTTCTGGATAGCCACTGGCACTTCACGGGCTTTACCGCGGCCGAAGCCAACCTTGCCCTTGCCATCGCCCACAACAGTCAGTGCTGTGAAGCCAAAGATACGGCCACCTTTCACCACTTTGGCGACACGGTTAACCTGTACCAGCTTCTCGATCAGCCCTTCATCATTGTTAGGCTTACGCTCATCTCTTTCTCTTGCCATGACGTTTTCCCTTAGAAGTCCAGTCCGCCTTCACGGGCTGCATCGGCAAGCGCCTTGACACGACCGTGATACTTGAAACCAGAGCGGTCAAACGCCACCTTGGTCACACCCGCAGCCTTGGCGCGCTCTGCAATCAGGGCGCCCACTTTTTTCGCTGCATCAACATTACCGGTAGCATCGCCACGCAGTTCTTTTTCAACAGTGGAGGCGGTTGCCAGCACTTTGTCGCCGTTGGCGGCGATAACCTGCGCGTAGATGTGACGAGGCGTACGATGAATGCTCAGACGAATGGCACCCAGCTCACGCATCTTGACCCTTGCACGAAGGGCACGACGCAGGCGAGAAGATTTTTTGTCCATCATGATCTCACCCTACCTTACTTCTTCTTGGCTTCTTTGCGACGAACGCGTTCGTCAGCATAGCGAACACCCTTGCCTTTGTAAGGCTCAGGACGACGGAATTCACGGATTTCCGCAGCCACCTGACCAACCAGCTGCTTGTCGATACCCTGAACCAGAATTTCAGTCTGGCTTGGGGTTTCGGCAGTGACGCCAGTCGGCAGGTTGTATTCAACCGGATGGGAGAAGCCCAGGTTCAGGGTCAGGCTGTTACCTTTGGCCTGTGCACGATAACCAACGCCGACCAGTTGCAGCTTCTTCATGAAGCCAACAGTCACGCCAGTTACCATGTTGTTAACCAGGGCACGGGTAGTACCGGCCAGAGCACGAGAGTGCTTGGCACCATCACGTGGAGCAAACGTCAGAACGTTTTCTTCCTGGGCAACTTCGACATTGTTGTGAACAACAAGTTCCAGCTGTCCTTTAGGGCCTTTGATGGTCAGGCCCTGGCCGTCGCGCTTGATCTCTACACCCGCAGGGATAGCAACGGGGCTTTTGGCTACTCGAGACATAATACCCCTCCCTTAGAATACGGTGCAGAGAACTTCGCCACCAACACCGGCTGCACGGGCAGCACGATCGGTCATTACACCTTTGTTGGTAGACACAATAGCGATACCCAGACCGCCGTTCACTTTTGGCAAACCTTCTTTGCCAGCGTAAGAACGCAGGCCAGGACGGCTGGCACGCTTGAGGCTTTCAATAACCGGACGGCCTTCGAAATACTTCAGCTCAACCACCAGTTCCGCTTTCACTTCGCCAGTGACGTTGAAGTCAGCGATGAAGCCTTCGTCTTTCAAAACCTGTGCCACGGCAGCCTTGATTTTGGAGGACGGCATGGTAACAGAGGCGTGCTCTGCCATTTGGGCATTACGGATACGAGTTAGCATATCTGCTAACGGGTCCTGCATACTCATTATCTAAATCTCCCGAAGATAAAATGCGCTTACCAGCTGGCCTTGACCAGACCTGGAACGTCACCACGCATGGCCGCTTCACGCAGCTTGATCCGGCTCAGGCCGAACTTGCGCAGTACGCCGTGTGGACGGCCAGTTATACGACAGCGGTTGCGCAGACGCGCTTTGCTGGCGTTACGTGGCTGCTTCTGCAGAGCCACCTGGGCATCCCAACGCTCATCTTCAGTGCTGTTTGGGTTGTTAATAACAGCTTTAAGCTGTGCACGCTTTTCAGCAAACTTGGCAACGGTGCGCTGACGCTTCAACTCCCGTTGCTTCATGGATATTTTTGCCATAAAACTCGTACCGGTATCAGTTACGGAATGGGAAATTGAAAGCCTTCAGCAGCGCACGGCCTTCGTCGTCATTCTTGGCGGTGGTGGTCAGGGTGATGTCCAGACCGCGCAGAGTGTCGATTTTGTCGTAATCAACTTCCGGGAAGATGATCTGCTCTTTAACGCCCATGCTGTAGTTGCCACGACCGTCAAATGACTTCGGGCTCAGACCACGGAAGTCACGCACACGCGGCAGGGCGATATCAACCAGACGCTCCAGGAACTCATACATGCGCTCGCGACGCAGAGTAACCTTGACGCCGATTGGCCAGCCTTCACGCACCTTGAAGCCAGCAACCGATCTGCGAGCTTTGGTGACCACGGCTTTCTGACCGGCGATCTTCTCCAGGTCAGCCATGGCGTGCTCGATGACTTTTTTGTCACCGATCGCTTCACCCACACCCATGTTCAGGGTGATTTTGGTGATGCGTGGCACTTCATGAACGTTCTTCACACCCAGCTCTTCTTTGAGCTTGGGCAGAATCTCTTCACGGAATTTGGTTTTAAAATTTGCCATTTCCTACCCCTTACGCGTCAACAGGCTTGCCGGAAGACTTGAACACGCGCTGCTTCTTGCCATCTTCGATAGCAAAGCCAACACGGTCAGCCTTGTTGGTTTCAGGGTTCAGAATCGCCACGTTAGAAGCCTGGATAGCAGCTTCCTTCTCAACGATTCCACCAGGAGTGCCCAGCATGGGGTTTGGCTTCTGATGTTTCTTGATCATGTTGATGCCAGAAACAATCAGCTTGCCGTCGGCACGAACGGTTTGCACTTTTCCGCGCTTACCTTTGTCCTTGCCGGCAATTACGATGACTTCGTCGTCACGACGGATCTTTTTCATAACCTGCTCCCGTTACAGTACTTCTGGGGCCAGTGAGATGATTTTCATGAACTGCTCACCGCGCAGCTCACGAGTCACTGGTCCAAAGATACGGGTACCGATTGGCTGCAGGTTGTTGTTCAGAAGAACCGCTGCATTGCCATCGAATTTGATCAGGGAACCGTCTGGACGACGAACACCTTTTCTGGTGCGCACGACAACGGCGTTCATCACCTGGCCTTTTTTGACCTTGCCGCGCGGAATCGCTTCCTTGACGGACACTTTGATGATGTCACCAATGCCAGCGTAACGACGGTGGGAACCGCCTAACACCTTGATACACTGAACTCGACGGGCGCCGCTGTTATCAGCGACTTCGAGTTGACTTTCTGTCTGGATCATTGCTTATTCTCCAAGCCCAAACTGCAGACGGGTACTCGCCGGCTTGTTATATAAACAACCTCTCCAGCCGAAGCCGGGGAGGTTATCAGTTCCTCAAGCCCAAAGCACCTTTGCCTTAGATCTGAGTGGCACGCTCGTCAATGGATACAAGCGCGAAGGTCTTGCTCTTTGACAGAGGACGCGTCTCTTTGATGGTGACAACGTCGCCCATACGGCAGTCGTTGTTTTCATCATGAGCGTGCAACTTGGTGGACCGCTTCACGATTTTGCCCAGAAGCGGATGCTTTACCCGGCGCTCGATGAGCACAGTGATGGTTTTATCCATCTTGTCGCTCACGACCTTGCCGGTCAGGGTACGGACCTTCTTGTCTTCAGCCATCTTGTTATGCTCCTGCTTTTTGGTTCAGGATGGTCTTCACGCGAGCGATGTCGCGCTTGACCTGCTTGAGCAGATGACTCTGACCCAGTTGGCCAGTAGCTTTCTGCATACGGTAGTTAAACTGATCCCGCAGCAGAGAGAGAAGCTCAGCGTTGAGCTCCTCTACAGACTTTTCACGCAGTTCAGCAGCTTTCATCACATTACGCTCCGCTTAACGAAGGCAGTTTCCAGCGGCAGCTTGGCTGCAGCCAGAGCAAAGGCTTCACGAGCCAGCTCTTCGGACACACCTTCCATCTCATAGAGAACGCGGCCTGGTTGGATCTGACACACCCAGTATTCCACGTTACCCTTACCTTTACCCTGACGAACCTCCAGTGGTTTACCGGTGATCGGCTTGTCAGGGAAGACGCGGATCCAGATTTTACCGCCACGTTTAATGTGACGGGTCATGGCTCGACGAGCCGCTTCGATCTGGCGTGCAGTTATACGACCGCGGCCGATTGCTTTCAATGCGTATTCGCCGAAGCTAACCTTGGAGCCACGGAGTGCCAGACCGCGATTGCGGCCTTTTTGCTGCTTACGAAATTTCGTACGCTTAGGCTGTAACATGTCCGCGCTCCTTAACTCTTAGCTTGACGCTTCTTGGGGCGACGAGCTGGCTGTTGTTCTTTAGGGGCTTCAACCGTCGGTGCAACACCGCCGATAACCTCACCCTTGAAGATCCAGACCTTCACACCGAGAATACCGTAGGTGGTCAGTGCTTCGTAATTGGCATAATCGATGTCAGCACGCAGGGTGTGCAGTGGCACACGACCTTCGCGGTACCACTCGGTACGCGCAATCTCAGCACCACCAAGACGGCCACTCAACTGAATCTTGATACCCTTGGCACCAAGGCGCATGGCGCTTTGCACAGCACGCTTCATGGCACGACGGAACATCACACGACGCTCCAGCTGGCCAGCGATGCTCTGAGCGACCAGCATGGCATTCAGTTCAGGCTTGCGGATTTCCTCAATGTTGATATGCACAGGAACGCCCATCATCCTGGTCACTTCCTGGCGCAGCTTCTCAACGTCTTCACCCTTCTTGCCAATCACGATGCCAGGACGGGCAGTGTGAATGGTGACGCGGGCGCTTTGCGCTGGACGCTGAATATCAACGTGGCTTACTGAAGCATTTTTCAGCTTCTTCTCAATGAAACTGCGTACCGCCAGGTCGGCATTGAGCTTGTCAGCGTAGTCGCTGCCAGCTGCATACCAGACAGAACGGTGGGGCTTGACGATGCCCAGGCGAATTCCATTAGGATGTACTTTCTGACCCATCTGATCGCTCCTTAGACTTCTGCAACCTTAACCGTAATATGGCAAGACCGCTTCAGAATGCGATCAGCACGACCCTTGGCACGAGGACGGATGCGCTTCATGGTCATGCCTTCGTCAACGAAGACGGTAGACACTGTCAGCTCATCGATATCCATGCCGTCATTGTGCTCGGCGTTTGCAATTGCAGACTCCAGCACTTTTTTCACCAGAACCGCAGCCTTTTTCGGGCTGTAGCTCAAAAGATCCAGGGCTTCGCCGACTGCCTTGCCGCGGATCTGGTCAGCGACCAGACGCGCTTTCTGGGCAGAAATGCGAGCGCCTTTATGCATAGCAGCTACTTCTTTCATTTCCTAACCCTCTTAGCGCTTCTTGGCCTTTTTGTCCGCTGCGTGACCGCGGTAGGTGCGGGTCGCGGCAAACTCGCCGAGCTTGTGCCCAACCATGTCTTCGGTAACGAAAACCGGTACGTGCTGACGACCGTTGTGGACAGCCAGAGTCAGACCAACCATGGTCGGGATAATCATTGAGCGGCGCGACCAAGTCTTGATTGGACGCTTGTTGCCGCTTTCAGCCGCTTCTTCGACTTTCTTCAGCAGGTGAAGGTCGATAAACGGGCCTTTTTTTAAAGAACGTGGCACTTTCGTATCCTCTCTCTAGGCTTACTTCGCGCTGCGACGACGTACGATCATTTTATCCGTACGCTTGTTGGAACGAGTCTTGCGACCCTTGGTCGGGATACCCCATGGAGTCACCGGGTGACGACCACCGGAGGTACGACCTTCACCACCACCGTGCGGGTGATCAACCGGGTTCATGGCAACACCACGAACGGTTGGACGCACACCGCGCCAGCGCTTGGCACCCGCCTTACCCAGAGAGCGCAGGTTGTGCTCACTGTTGGAGACTTCGCCCAGAGTTGCACGACAGTCGGCCAGAACTTTACGCATTTCACCGGAACGCAGACGCAGGGTCACGTAAGCACCGTCACGAGCCACCAGCTGGGCAGAAGCACCAGCACTGCGGATCATCTGGGCACCTTTGCCAGGCTTCATTTCGACACAGTGAACGATAGAACCCTGTGGAATGTTGCGCAGCGGCAGCGTGTTACCTGCCTTGATTGGGGCATCAACACCGGAGGCCAGTTCGTCACCCGCTTTCACGCCCTTAGGCGCGATGATGTAGCGACGCTCACCGTCCATGTACTTCAGCAGAGCGATGTGCGCAGTACGGTTGGGATCGTACTCCAGACGCTCAACGATTGCCGGGATGCCGTCTTTGTTGCGACGAAAATCGACGATACGATAGTGCTGCTTGTGACCACCCCCACGATGACGGGTAGTGATACGACCAGCATTGTTACGACCACCAGTTTTGCCTTTCTTTTCCAGCAAGGGGGCGTATGGACGGCCCTTGTGGAGGTCAGGGTTAGTAACCTTGACAACGAAGCGGCGACCTGGAGATGTCGGCTTGCATTTGATTACTGCCATTCTCTAGCTCCTTATTCCGCGTCCGCGAAGTCAATTTCCTGACCTTGCTCGAGGCTGACGTAGGCCTTTTTCCAGTCTGAGCGTTGGCCCATACCGAAACGAGTGCGCTTGGTCTTGCCTTTCACAACGGCAGTTCTGACAGCCTTAACGCTGACGTCAAACAGCTGCTCAACAGCTTTTTTGATCTCAGGCTTGGTTGCGTCTTTAGCGACCTTGAAGACAACCTGGTTGTGCTCTTCACCAACGACAGTGGCCTTCTCGGAAATGTGCGGACCAAGCAGAACTTTGAAAATACGTTCCTGGTTCATCCCAGCATCTCCTCGAACTTCTTGACGGCAGCCACAGTCATCACCACTTTGTCGTGGGCGATCAGGCTTACCGGGTCAACACCCTGTACGTCACGCACATCCACATAAGGAATGTTGCGAGCAGCCAGATAGATGTTCTGATCCACTTCATCAGCGACGATCAACGCGCCCTGAGCGTTCAGTTCATTCAGCTTGGCAACCATCAGCTTGGTCTTCGGTGATTCCACAGCGAACTGCTCAACCACCACCAGACGCTCCTGACGAACCAGCTCAGACAAGATGGAGCGCAGCGCTGCGCGGTACATCTTTTTGTTCAGCTTTTGAGCGTGATTCTGTGGTTTGGCGGCAAAAGACTTGCCGCCCCCGCGCCACAGTGGGCTGCGGATAGTACCGGCGCGTGCACGACCGGATCCTTTCTGACGCCATGGCTTACGACCACCGCCGCTAACTTCGCTGCGGGTTTTCTGAGCCCTGGTGCCTTGACGCGCACCGGCCATGAAGGCAACTACTGCCTGGTGAACCAGGGTTTCGTTGAATTCAGTGCCAAAGGTCACGTCTGAGACCTGAACGGCATTAGCGCCGTTTACCTTCAGTTCCATCGTCTAATCCCCTCAGGCGTGAGCACGTGCTTGTACTTTAACTGCTGGACGAATAATGACGTCAGCACCGGTAGCACCGGGGACTGCGCCCTTGATCAGCAGCAGGTTACGCTCGCTGTCAACGCGAACGAGTTCCAGGGACTGTACGGTCACGGTTTCCGCGCCCATATGCCCAGACATCTTCTTGCCTTTGAAGACTCGACCCGGAGTCTGACACTGGCCGATAGAGCCAGGTGCACGGTGAGACAGAGAGTTACCGTGGGTGGCGTCCTGCATACGGAAGTTGTAGCGTTTAATAACGCCCTGGAACCCCTTACCCTTGGACTGACCGGTAACATCTACTTTCTGACCCTGCTCGAACAGGTCTACACCGATAACGTCGCCAGCCTTGTATTCGGCGTCAGCGTCGATTCGGAATTCCCAGAGACCAGTACCAGCTTCAACGCCTGCTTTGGCGAAGTGGCCAGCTTCTGGCTTGTTAAGACGGCTGCTTTTCTTGCTGCCACAGGTCACCTGGATTGCAATGTATCCGTCGGTTTCCAGGGTTTTCACCTGGGTAACGCGGTTCGGATCAACTTCAATCACGGTCACCGGTATGGAAACGCCGTCTTCGGTGAAAACGCGGGTCATACCGCGCTTCTTGCCGACTAATCCAATAGTCATTTCAACCTCTCTCGTGTACGGGGCTAATACCCACTATGGCCGCTCACTCAGAGCTGTTACACAAAAGTGTGCACACTTTGATGGAGAGCCCATGGCCTTATTAACCGAGACTGATCTGCACTTCGACACCGGCTGCCAGATCCAGCTTCATCAGTGCGTCTACAGTTTTTTCGGTGGGCTCGATAATGTCGAGAAGGCGCTTGTGGGTGCGGATTTCATATTGATCACGAGCGTCTTTGTTGACGTGTGGAGAAATCAGAACCGTGAAGCGTTCTTTTCGGGTTGGCAGAGGGATAGGACCACGCACCTGCGCGCCAGTACGTTTTGCAGTATCAACGATTTCCTGCGTCGACTGGTCGATCAGACGGTGATCAAACGCCTTAAGGCGGATTCGGATTTGCTGAGCTTGACTCATTTTGTTCTAACCATGGAATAAAGAACGAAATCCGGCGAACTGTGTCGCCCGGACAAAACGACGCAAAATCTTACTAATCACAAAACCTGTTGTCAACACTAGCTTTGCCACAACCGCTGGTTATGAGGGTAGACGTGCTCGAAGAAAAAGACGTGCGGCATAAAAACCGCAGCTGGGTTTGCCAAGTGGCCGCTTCACGGGGCACACTCAACAGGGCAGCACTTCTTTTAGAAAAAAGGAATTACCGATGAAAATTGTTGCTTTTGGTGCCAGCACCAGCACTACGTCCATCAACAAAGCCCTGGCCACATTTGCCGCCAGCCTGGTCGAGTCTGCCGAGGTGATCGTGCTCGACCTTAATGACTACCAGGTTCCGCTGTTTAGCGAGGATTACGAAAAAACCGTTGAGCAGCCGGAGGCAGTTAAGCAGTTTCTGGCCGATCTGGCCCAGGCCGACGCCCTGGTGATCTCCTTTGCCGAGCACAATGGCCACTACCCTGCTGCCTTCAAGAACCTGTTTGACTGGGCCACTCGCATTAACCGGGAGGTTTATCAAAACAAGCCGGCAGTATATCTGGCCACATCACCCGGCCCGGGCGGTGCCGCCTCGGTGCTGGCAGCTGCTACGGATTCGGCCCGCTTTTTCGGTGGGGATGTCAGGGCATCCGTTTCGGTACCGCGCTTTTACGACAACTTTGATGTGGACAAGGGCGAAATCACCAACCCTGACCTTTTGGCCCAGGTTAAAGAGGCAGTTGCCAGGCTGACTCAGGAGTAACAAAGCTCCGTTCGCCTGAGACGGTCTGAAGGAATTGGGCGCTGAAAAATACCGTCGTTTCCGAATGGCCGTGATTTCGCCATCCTCGCGAAGGAGGGTGCCGCAAAAGGTCGAGTCACTGTGCTGTCATTCGGTGAGTAGACCTGCTCAGTCACCTGAGCAGGCCCCTCCTCAGAACCGGACTTGCGGA
>JAQFVO010000813.1 GCA_027942505.1 Endozoicomonas sp.
GGTACAGAAAGTAAGTACAAAGCTCTACACAGACAACTGTTTCATGATGGCCTTGCCACGTGATCAGTGCAACGAAAACGTTGAACGTGCAAGGTTTTTCGAATGATTTCCAACGCTACGATCGGTGGTCTGATTCCGTCTGAGCCACAAAGCAGTCAAAAGCCGGTGGCTTGCAAAGACGTTGATGCCACTGTCTGCCCCGGGCCAGAAGCCAGGGAACAGCAAAAACAGCTGCTACATCAGGCGCTAAAGGAGGGAAAGTTATTCCTTCGGGAAATTAGACGCAACTCAGAGTCCAACTATCTGCGCAGAACAAAAAGAGCCCCGCGGCCGTTCTACGGAGTGTGGCGGGGCGTAAATGTCCAAATGCGGTCCGGCAAACCTACCGTAGGCATTCTGGAACTTACCACTCTGGCTTGTTATAAATCCAATGCTGGAACCTTTTCTTTGGTGAAGTCAACAATGAAGCCCGATAAACTTTGGGTAAAGTGTCTGCCTGATTTGTGTTCAATGCACGCAAAAATGCATGAGCAGGCTGAGCGGGCCTGGGAGGTCTGTCCGACTTTTACATCAGGACACTTACAGCCCGATGGTACCTACCGGCCACCGAAGTTGAAGTTACATCAGTATTCAGGCCTGATAAAACATTCAGAAGTACTTAGCTCAGGCTATGAGGCAAAACAAATCAAGTGTGTTTGTACTGATAAAGAAGATACCTCTGTGAATATCTCCGATGCTTTGCAGGAAAAGCAAGCGCTCGAAAAGACATTGGGTATAGCTGCGTTGCCATTGGTTGCCTACTCCTGCAAAGGGGGGGTGATAGAAGTGTATTTTCATGAAGAACTGGCTGGAAATAACCTGGCCTCCAACGAGGCCAGGCTGGGTGCTTTTTCTACGTACCATGATCTATCTGAGAGCACATTAAGGAGCTTGCTTAATCTTCTGCCAATGTCCTTAAAAGCAGCAGCATTAAACAGGTCAATCCTGAAAATTTCATCAGGTCTGGACAAAGCCAGGCAAGAACTTTTACAACTGGTTAAATATCCAGACTGGCAACGTTACCAACACTTTCAGGCATTGAAAGACAACAAGCTCGCACTGTATTCACAATTTTATGATAATGACACATGGCAAACGCCTCTTGATCTGTTATCAAATTGTGAAGTGAAAAGGTGGCGTGCATGTGATACTTCAAAATCTGATGTTGCCAAACAGTTATTTGTTGAGCTTTTAAGAAGTGGAGTAACAATCAGCGATGTTGTTGCTAAGTCCATTTTAGAAGTATGTCATCCAGCATGGTTGGTCTGTTATATCAGGGCGCTGAATTTTTCATCGAACAGGAAGAGGACATATTCCCTGATCGGGAGAGATTTTCCAGGCAGCCCGGTGGTTACCCTTGAATTTCATGAATACTGTGAGAAAGCAACGCCAGCTCAGTTGACTGAAATATTGCTGGACATATTTCATAAGCCATTTCGCACCGGTTATCGATTTGCCTGTTTTGACCGCCCTTTACTGGCATTATTCCGTTATTTTACCCCCGATAGGTCGGCATATAAAAAATTAAAAAACATATTTCACCAACATTATAATGACCGCTATTGTAAAAAAAAGTTGGGTATTTGTTCCGTAGAAGATTGTATTCAATGGGTTAAAGGAGTATGGCAGAATCGCGAGCAAGAGCCTTTCTACCAAAACTGGTCAAACCTTATTCAGCAGGCTCGACAAGAGATAATTGAATTGCCTGTGCGCGATGGTCTGTATGCTCCGAGTCCTTCTATAAAAGTGCCAACAAACAATGAACCAACAGAGTTTCAATTCCTGGTTGACGCATTCAGCGTACCGCCGGTCCTGCCCGCTGCCGGTGATAATGAAGCGACCATTCTGGCAGTATTAAATCATTATTATCGCCGTCCCGGGCCGGACCGGGTGATTAGCTCCCTTTACCTCTCCACCCTGCCCAAGATATGGAAACCCACGCACGCTTGCAATCATGTATTGCGGGCCAGGATTAACGCACTGTGGTATATGGAACTGCTGGAGAAGTTCACAGTAATAACCTTCTCGGATTTGGAAAAAGACCTGCTGGCACTGGCGGCCATTTATCACGATGCGGCCGCAGAAGATGTACCGAAGGCGGATGAAGGAAGTAAAGCCGCCTGCTATTTCAAACGGGATCTGGCCGGTCAGTACCCGGCACAGTTGCTGGAAGATATCGCCATGGCGCTTGCTGGCAAGGAAGATGATCTACCTGGCAGTCAGCCCCTGGCTAAACCTGTCAGTGAGAAACTGCGCAGTTATTTGCATGTATTGCGTTTCGCTGACCGCTTAGACATTATTCGCTGCACAGGTGTTGCTTCTGATTTTCCCGGGTTGGCAAAAGCCTGTTGCTCGAATTTTGACGTATCACAGCTTGACCTGCCGGTGCAGTTGCAAGCCACCAATCCTGACCAGAGATCCGATGTTCAGCTCGAACTGGAAGCTGCCATGCATGGTGCTGCCGACCTGGTGCAGGTCACAGGACACTTGTCGTTCGATCACCGGGCTGATCCTTATGTCAGTACCTATCGGTTAGCACCCGATAGCAAACGACTTGACGTGCAATTCGAGTGGACCCCAACACCACAGCAAAGGATGGACAATTGTGTCGACAATAATGTCCGGCGTAAAATCGCCTTGCTCGCTGGCCTCAACACCTGTTCAACCGCGGATCACACAGAGTGCCGGACTGATACTCAAAACGGTAGAACATGGGGCATCCACAACAGCTGGCATGACCTCAAACAGGTCAGGATACCCGAAAGAATGACCCTGCTGGAAAAAATGCAATTTGAGCATAATGAGGAGCTGCTGAGCCAGGCTACCCGGGACGAGATACAAAAAGAAGTGGAACGACTTCGATGTCAGGGAATACCCATGCAACTAGGCACGTTAACCCAGACAACCCTTAAATCAGCGGCAGCAAAAAGAAAGCTTGAGGACAGGGGTATCAAGGTGGTCTCTGTCAAGCGACTGAGGGGCTATAAAAAAGACGGTAGTCCCAGAGAGCAAAAAATGCTGGTACCAGTATATACAGGTTCCGATTTTGGGTCGTCATGACGGGATCATATGGTTAGCTACTTATACGAAAGCAAATGCCTAAATACTGACTATCAATCACTGTGGTCGTTGCTGAGTGTATCGACAAAGTTTTTTTAACTCAGAGGCGCTCATGGTTATCGCTTTTTTGCCATTGGGTGTGTAAATAATCGCCTCATCAACAGAACCCACTTTTCTTCCCCGGTACTGTTCAACTGGGTGGGCATCAAAATACGTAGTCAGATGATTGTGGAACATCAAACTCCCAGTGCTACATCCCAAGCTGGAGCGATATTCCTCTTTTTTTGATGCTCTTCCGTTGCACTCATTGACGCTTTCATGTGCGGTACTGCTTGTTTCAGGAGGCCTTTCACCCACAAACAATATCGGCTTGCTCTCCCCCCAGTCCATCAGTATCTGGTAATCGGGCGGCCAGACAAAGAGGTCCTCAACGGGGGAGTCATCCCAACTTGGGGGCCAGCAGACCACCAGGAAATCAGCCGAAGATTTGAATTTATTGACAGTTTTAACGGAGTTCTCCATACGCACTCGTACCGGAGCAGAAGGTGCACTTGGGTGACAGTTCTGCTGATTGTCGCTCGCCAGCATCTGAAAACCATAGGTGGTCAGAAAGTAAGAGAGGTAACCTTTGCCAGCAAATACTTCGATCCCTTTTTTACAATTCAGAGAACTGAGTTCTTCCGCCACAGGATTAAGCCAGACCGATGAAGGGGGGAAGTAGATGCCAAAATCGCTGACCAGCCGGTCGCCATTGCTGGCTTCGGCAAGCAACAGATCACTGCATAACCAGAAATCTTCTGAGGCCCTTTTGGCCATCTTAGTCAGGAATGCCTCAAGAGCCTCCTCGTAATCCACTGAATGATGCCCATCGGGCAATGAAAAGGATTTCAGCTGCCTGAAATAGGCTTCGTTATTATCCTGATAGCTGGCCAGTTTCATAATGATTCGTAATTCATCTTTTTTGAACTTGCTCAACGTTTTGATCAGATTGAGTTGTCCTCTTAAGTACTTCGAGACGCAACGATTCTTGAGGGCTGTGATTTCCGCCCGGGAGGGACCATCGGCAGCTGATATGTGGTAATCCCGGGCCGACTTTGTTTCAGCAGCGGAGCCGCGGGGCTCAGGTATTTGGCTGACGCTGTCCGATCCGGCCACCTTGGACCGACACGTTTTGCTCTGTTCAGGAATGCTGGAGTCAGGGTTCTGTGGCTCAGAGGATGAGCCAAAAAGGAGTGCTGCAACCTTTGCAGTCAGGTAATCCATATCATTTTCACCGTCTTTGAGAAAAATGGCAGGAATAGATCTACAAAAGCCATTCGGACATTGAAAATTGACTGAAGTTCATAAATGAAATCTGAAAAGGAGAAGTCGCTGAAAAGTTCCAGGGGAAAAACCGGAGAAATCCTCGTAGGTTGGAGTCGGTCCATCGTCAGAATCAGGGCGGCTAAATAATGTAGTGGGTAGCAGCTAATGGAGCAACGCAGGAGCAGTTGCCGCGAAGGGCAGCCTATTCTCGGACAGCTTTCTGGTGCAGGGAAGCGTTAATACCCATACCACCACTGTCATTTGCGCGAAGTCGGGTGTCTCAAAAGACAAAAAGCCCTGAAAAGAAGGGAACCACAAAGACACCAAGGCACAAAGGAAGCCTTTTTTGTCTGCCGGGCGTATAGGCCCGGAAAAAACTTTGTGTC
>JAQFVO010000828.1 GCA_027942505.1 Endozoicomonas sp.
ACGACTTCAGCGGCTGGCGTCAGGGGCAGGCTGCTGATTATGTCACGGCCAACGCCGACAGGCTCAGGAACATGGGCTATCAACAGCGTCAGACCACGTTACAGAACATGTGGGGCGACGCCGCCAACGAGGCACTGCGGGCTTACGAGAAAGAGGAAGGCTCGGCGGTTTACCAGGGCTTGAAAACAAGACTCAAAGACCTGGCCGGGATCGACGACGCCGACCTGGCTGCCGAGTTACGGGCCGAGTTTACCGCCGCCGGGCTTAACCCTGACGACGCCAATACCGAGGCGTTTCATGACATGATGAACCCGCACCAGACACGTGTGTACCGCGAGCTTAAAAAAGAGCACGACACCACGGTTCGCACTGCCGCCACGCAAGCCCAGCAACAGGTAAAAGCCGAGCTGCAAAACCAACTGTCGAATTTCGCCATCGAACTCGAAGAAATGCCCGACGGCCTGATCAAGAACGCCATGAAAATCGCCGGACAGAGTTATTACTTCACCACCGGGGCGGCGTTCTCGGCGCTGAGCCGATGGGCACAGCAACACAGTGGCCAGTACAGCAACAAGACGCCCATAGAAATCGCCAATGATCTCTACGCCAACGTGGCGCAGGGCAATATCAAGGGCGTCAGCAGTGGCTCGATGCTCTCCCCGGCACAGGAAGCCATGAACCGCGCCCGAATGACCGTCGGCCCGGCACCGGCCCAGCACTTTGCCACCGCTACTGCGCCGGAGCTGCTACAAAAAAGCGCCTCGTTCACCAAAGACAATTTCACCACCAACGCGATCAATCTCGGTCTGGCCAAGAAGCCACTGGATCAGCAGCAGGACGTACTTCAGCGTTTGCAACTGCACACGATCAACCAGATCGACGACGAGATCAATCGACTGAGAAAACTCGAAGACGACACGTTTTACAACGGGTTGCGCGACCCGGCAGACAAAGACAGCTACGACCAGATTCTCAAACAACTGGGACAGGCCCGTGCCGAGATCAGTTCGGTGAAACTGGGCGATCCACGAATCGACGCGGCGGTGCAGGCGGCCAGTAAACAGGCCACTGAGCAGAGCCAGAACGGCAGCAACAGCACGTCGGCGGTTCAGGCCGAAGCGGATCGTATCCGGCAACAGGCCGCCGATGCTCCGCCAGCCCAACAAGGGTTTGGTTCCATAGCCAACGAAGTGGGCGATTCTATCTCGTCGTCGTGGGGCGCATACCAGGCCAAGATTGTTGCCAGGGGGCGCTACGGCGTCGACGTGACCGACCGGCAGGCAGAACTGATGTCCCGCTATTACGACCAGAACAAACAATGGCCAACACTTGAGCAGGTGCGGGCCATGGAACAAGCCCGCTAAGGACGACGACCTCGCCTGATCTCCAGTACCGTTGAGTCAAAATCAGCGGAAACTGGAGAACCGCCCCCGCATGAAAACGCTCGACGAGATCATGGCCGAGTCTGGCATCTTGACCCCCCAAACCAGTGATTATACTCAGGATTTCAACGCCAGCACGGTGTTCCAGGACACGCGCTTTCTCGATGACGTGCGTAAATACTTCGAGGCCAGGGGCGAAACCTTTGCTAACGACCAGGACATGTTAGCCCGGTTTTACAACGACCGCTCTTATGGCAATTTAAACTCCATCGGCGCACTCGAAGATGTCTACGACGCGCACCAAGGCTCTGAAGACCAGCGTGCCCGGCTAAAACGGTTGCAATTTGTCTATGACAATATGCCGAACTTCTGGCAGGACGGCGGCGCTGTCGACCAGTTTGGCGCAGGCGAGACCGCCCGCTCGATTCTCGGGGCCACGCTGCTCGATCCGGTCAACCTGATTGGCGGGGCCGGAGCCTATGGCAAAGCCGCCACGGCAGCCGCTCGGGGAGCCAAGACCGGCAGGGCACTCTGGGAAGGCGCAAAAGCCGGTGCCAAGTACGAAGCCGCCGTCAACGCCCCAATCGAAATGGGCTTTGACGCCATGCTCCAGAACCGCGACATCGAGCTTGGCCTGCAAGACACTTATTCCAAAACTCAGACGGCCTTTGCCGGTGCTGCCGGTGCTGCTCTCGGGGGTGTCATGGGTGGCCTGATGGGTATGGCCACGTCGATTTTTGCCCGCAAAAACGTCCGGCTCGGCAACGAGGTCTATCAACGACTGGACCAGGCCGGGATCAAGCCTGAGCACATCAACCGGATGAGCGACCAGCAGCTTGACGAGGTGCTGACCAAGTACGGTGACAAAAAAGCCA
The DNA here is from genome assembly GCA_027942505.1 of Endozoicomonas sp. Taxonomy (GTDB): domain Bacteria; phylum Pseudomonadota; class Gammaproteobacteria; order Pseudomonadales; family Endozoicomonadaceae; genus Endozoicomonas. The sequence goes on from JAQFVO010000828.1 coordinate 2,258, forward strand.
CCGATCAGGACAAGTTCATGGCCATTGTTTCCCTGCCGCCTCGATTAGTTCGCTATTTTGCAAGTAGGGATTGTAAGATATGTATTTTAATTGCTAAAATAAATCAATTTTGTTGTTGTTATTGTTTTGATTATTAAAATGTGAGAGCAATTGGCCGCACACTTGCGCAATTCATTATTGCCAGCGCACCCAACCAGGGGAACCCACCTCAAAGCATATTAAGATGCCGATTGGTCTTCGCGCAGGCTGGGCAACGCCGTCGCCATACTCCCCAAACCAGGTGGATGGGGGTATCCACCGAAGAGCTAGATAAACTTTCGATATTCTTTAAGCACAAACGTTTCGACCACTAGCCAGGGAATAAGTTCAATTTGATAACAGCCAGTTATTTCAACTGTACACAGCAAAGTAAAGCAACCGGTACTTTATTACCATGCCGCTTTATATCTTGCCAATCAAACTATGACCGCATGAATCACGATAAAACCATATCCTGATGCGGAATATCATCTTCTTCGTAAGGCAGCCCTGTCGGCTCAAACCCAAGCCC
>JAQFVO010000843.1 GCA_027942505.1 Endozoicomonas sp.
TGACACTGTGCACTTGGTGAAGCGCGTTGCCGTGTCAGTGGTGGCGCATATTACCGTCGGGATTTTTTTTGTCAACCCGTTGTTTCTGATATACGAAATAAACATTGCAAACCGATCTTTTATGTAACGACTAATTATCCAGTCTCAATAAATATGATCGTGGTCGTATATTACATGAAGGTAGGAAAATTTGTGGAGGAGAAGCTCTCTCGGTACAGCAGAGAGCATATTGAAAACCAGCGGAGTCAATCAGGTGATATGTTCGAGTACACCATCGAGTTCATCAAGGGTGTTGTAGGATATCACCAGCTTTCCTTTACCTTTCGCATTGCACTGGATAATTACTCGTGCACCGACTCTTTCAGAAAGCTCATCCTCAAGCTGCTTGATATTTGGGTCCAACCGTTTGGTCGTTTTGCCGCCGTCCTTTTTCTGTTGTTGAATCCGGCGTACCAGTGACTCAGTCTGGCGAACGGACAACCCTTTTGCCGAGACCATGCGGGCCACTTCCAGTTGATCTGTTTCGTTTAACGACAGCAGGGCACGGGCGTGGCCCATCTCAAGATCGCCGTACTCAAGCATTTTTTTCACTTCTGAGTTCAACGACATCAGTCGTAATATATTGGCAACAGCAGCCCTGGACTTGCCAACTGACTGGGCAACTTCCTGCTGGGTCAGTTCAAACTCTTTCTGCAGTCTGGCAAGGGCGATGGCCTCTTCGATAGGGTTCAGATCTTCGCGCTGAATGTTTTCGATCAGCGACATGGCAATGGCCGCTTCATCAGGAACGTCACGAATAACCACCGGAACTTCGGCCAGACCAGCCAGCTGTGCTGCACGCCAGCGACGCTCACCGGCAATAATTTCGTAGCGGTTTTGCCCGGCCGGGCGAACCACAATGGGTTGCATGATGCCCTGTTCCTTGATGCTCAAGGCCAGCTCTTCCAGAGCCTCGGTGTGCATGTCTTGGCGAGGCTGGTACTTACCGCGCACCAGAAACTCGACCGGCAGTGCTTTCATTTCGCCATCAACTGAATCGCGTGACGCCGATGGCCCAGACAGGTCGTTGGATAGGGACGCTGGTAACCTGGCGCTACCAAGCAGAGCATTTAGATTGGTACCAAGACGTTGTTTTGCCATTGTCATACCGTTCCTGTTTTTCTTTTCACCTTGTTCCGGGTGTTTTTGCTATCGTGTCTGCGAATCAGCTCACCGGCCAGCGCCAAATAGGCGACAGCACCACGAGAGTTGCGATCATAGGCAAGCACGGGCTTCCCATGGCTCGGTGCTTCTGCCAGTCGAACATTACGGGGAATGACGGTTCGATAGACCTGGTCACCAAAATGGTTGATCAGCTGTCTTGATACTTCCGTGGTCAGGGTCATCCTTGGGTCGTACATGGTTCGCAGCAGACCTTCAATATGCAGGTTTGGATTAAGGGTGTCACGCAGGCCGGCAATGGTTTCCATCAGTGCGGTCAACCCTTCCAGTGCATAGTATTCGCACTGCATGGGGATGATCACCCCGCGAGCCGCCACCATGGCGTTAATGGTCAACATATTCAACGACGGTGGGCAGTCAATCATCACGAAGTCGTACTGCTCGGCGACGGTGGCAAGGGCATTTTTGAGCCTGAACTCTTTGTGCTCCATGGTCATCAATTCAACTTCTGCTGCGGTAAGGTCAGCATTTGCTCCGAGGACATCATAGCCACCATCCAGAGATGGCAGTACAGCCTCCTGGATATCACACCGTCCGGTCAGAACGTGATACACAGACCATTGCTGGGCATGCTTATCGATGCCGCTACCCATGGTGGCATTACCCTGGGGGTCTACATCAATAAGCAACACACGTTGCTTGCTTGCTGCCAGGGAAGCGGCCAGGTTAACGCAGGAAGTGGTTTTACCAACTCCGCCCTTCTGATTGGTTACTGCTAGAATTTTAGCCACAGCGGTTCCGTTCAATGCCTGTTACGCAAAATAACCAGATGACGATCGCCCTCGGTTCCCGGTACATTCAAAGGCTCGCAGCCGACCAGCTCTATCTCGTGACGATCCATCAGCACTCTCAATTCCTCATCAGGATATAGCCCTTTCATGGCCAGATAAACACCTGAAGGTGATAATAAGTGTTTTGTCCCCTCAACCATGTTGACCAGTGACGTAAACGCTCGTGAGGTGATGGTGTCAAAAGCCTGTGGCGCGACGAATGCTTCTACGCGTGCGTTGACCACTTCAAGATTGTTCAGCTGCAGATCAAACTTTGCCTGGAGCATGAACCGGGTTTTCTTGCCGTTGCTATCCAGTGTCGTATATCTTCCGGCCGGATTCATTATCGCCAGAACGACTCCGGGCAACCCGGGGCCTGAGCCAACATCAAGAATGTTGTTGCCGGTCACATGCGGCACAATGCTCAGGCTGTCGATTATGTGCCGGAATACCATCTCCCTGGGATCGCGAATGGCAGTGAGGTTGTAGGCCTTGTTCCATCTGTCCAGCAGCAGAACGTAGTGAGTAAGCAGGTCAGCCTGAGTCGCTGACAGATCAAGGCCAAGGGATTTGGCGCCAAGGTTTATGTCATCTCGCAGAGTCTGTGCCAGGGGGGAAGCGATTAGTGATTGAGCAGCATTCATTAATAGATTATCCGGAAGGTCAGCCAGAGTTGGCCGAAAGGAACGTCACTGACGGACTTGGTGAGCCAGTTTATGGCAAAAGCCCTGTTAATGCGATTATTAACCCCGGCGCACCTTTTCTGTACGCTGACATTCACAGGGCAGTGGTAAATTAAACGACAGCTTCCTCAAGCCCATACACCTGCCGACCCACTCTGGCAGGCAGAGCCCCCATAACATTGACACATAACAGCCACTCGGAGCTGGATAACAGAGCCGGATGAGATCCCGGCAGCCCCTGCGGCATAGTCTCACCAGACTTTTTGTAATGACTCACCCAAAATGGCAGCAACTCCCCGGTTTCCATATCGCGAAAGCTCATCGGTGTCTGTTCAAAGAGGAAGTAGCCTTCATTGGCATGACGAAAAGCGTGCACAATCAGCTCACTGCAATACCAGCTTTTCAGGGAATCACCCGGCGATGATGAAGCAAAGTGTGAATTGTAGGGGGTCTGCAGCTGTTGCTCGCAAAACTCAAGGGCAGCAGGAATCAGGGATGAATAATTCGGCTTAAGACGGCAGACCAACACGCAGGGTCGGCCGTGATTGTCCAGAACCGAACTGTTGATAAAATCGTCGATCAAGGTTTTTTTTACCCCGGGCGTGACCGCCTCAATCACCATCTCATCACCATCATAAATCGCCACATGGTTAACGGCTACGCCATCCCGACCGGGGAACAGGCGACTGATGGCCCACTCCTCCTCACCGCCTGCCCGTAACTGAAAAAGCAGGTCACCCGGTAAAAGATCTTCTGCAATTACTGTGGTGGGTATCGCCTTATCCATACTCTTTTCCGTTGTCTCAACGTCACGCCATTTCGTTACGCAGCAAATTTAGTACCTTGCTACTGTCAGGGCGCACACCCCGCCAGAGCGCGAACTGCTCTGCCGCCTGTTCAACCAGCATGCCCAGGCCGTCCACGGTTTTCCCCGCACCATGCTCCCGGCACCAGCGGTTAAATACAGTCTCTCCCGGACCATACATCATGTCATAACAGCAGGTGTTTTGGTCAATGGTATGCTCCGGCAGCGGTGGCATCTCTCCTTGCAAACTTGCTGCGGTGCCATTGATCACTAAATCAAAGCGCCCCTGCAAATCTTCATAATCACTGGAGGAAACGAGTTCTGAGCCAAACAGCGAGACAAGAGCGTCAGCCCTGGCCAGCGTTCGGTTGGAAATGACTACCTCTGCGGGTTGCTCGTTGAGAATGGGACCAAGCACACCACGCACTGCGCCGCCAGCACCAAGAATCAATACCCGTGCACCTTTAATAGTAATGCCATTGTTGTTTTTGAGGTCAGTAATCAACCCCGCACCATCGGTATTATCACCGTGCAGCAGACCCTGATCATCCTGCCACAGGGTGTTGACGGCTCCGGCAACTTCTGCCCGGGGCGTGCGTTTTTCAGCCAGTTGCCACGCCTCTTCTTTAAACGGGACGGTAATACTTAAACCAAGATCGCCGTTGGCAAAGAACTCATCTACAGCGTCCTCAAACCCATTAATGTCCACCAGGATGGTCGTGTAGCGAAGATTCTGCCCGGTATCATCTGCAAACAGCGTGTGGATGACCGGAGATTTGCTGTGGGCGACTGGGTTGCCCATGACGGCGTAGCTATCAACAGGTCCTGCCATAACTTGACTCCTCCACAAATTCTCAACAAGACAACCAATCTCTGGGTGGTAAAAACTCATTGTACAGACGCGCTTCATCAGTACCGGGCTCTGGCTCCCAGTTGTAATCCCAACGCACCTGCGGGGGCAATGACATCAGGATAGACTCAGTTCGTCCACCAGATTGCAAACCAAACAACGTTCCGCGGTCATACACCAGGTTGAACTCCACATAACGGCCACGCCGGTAATGCTGGAACTGTTTGTGGTGATCAGTGTATGGAAGGGTTTTACGTCGTCTTACAATGGGCAGATAAGCATCAAGATAGCTGTCACCCACCGACTGCATAAAAGAGAAGCAGCGTTCGAAGGGCCACTGGTTCAGGTCATCGAAAAAGAGACCACCGATGCCCCTTGGCTCATTACGGTGTTTGAGAAAGAAGTAGTCATCACACCACTTTTTGTAGCGGGGATAGACGTCGTCACCAAAAGGTTCACAGGCTTCTTTGGCCGTCTGATGCCAGTGCCTGCAATCTTCTTCGAAACCGTAGTAAGGACTCAAATCGTACCCCCCACCGAACCACCAGATAGGCGCTTCACCTTCTTTGTAAGCGATTAACAAGCGAACGTTGGCATGGGACGTTGGCACAAAGGGGTTGTTCGGATGAATCACCAGGGAGACGCCCATGGCCTGAAAATGCCGGCCAGCCAACTGTGGCCGATGAGCAGTGGCGCTGGCCGGCAGTCGACTGCCGGTGACGCAGGAGAAATTAACGCCTGCTTTTTCGAAAACCTCGCCCCCCTCAAGCACCCGGGCCTTGCCACCGCCACTTCTATTTTTATCGCCGCCCAGGTAATCCCATTGATCTTCCCGAAAGGCACCGGACGACTCTTCACTCTCAATGGCGGTACAAATGCGATTTTGCAGTGCCAGCAAGTATTGCTCAACAAGATCAACCGGCAGTTCAGACATTACCCAGCCTCCCGGCCTGCACGCACCAGCTTGCCGGAGCGCAAATCCTGAATTTTGGAGGGCATTTTTTGCCCCCCGGTGGCACCCGGGACGATAGCATCAATAAGGGTGCCAAACTGTTCCTGAACGGCCTCAGCCGTCAGCAACGGAGCCTGCCCTGCCAGATTCGCCGAGGTGGAGACAATGGGATATCCCACTGCCTGGCACAAAGCCACCACTACCGGATGAGCACTGACGCGCACGGCCACCGTATCAAACTGCCCCCTGATCCAGTCAGGAGTCCACCACTTAGGATCGGGTATCAGCCAGGTGTTAGGCCCCGGCCAGGAGGCGTCAAGTATGGCCTTCTGTTCCGGCGAAAGTGGGTCCAGAAGTGGCGCAAACTGTGCCTGTGTCGCACCAATCAAAATAACGCCTTTATCCACCGGTCGCTGTTTCAGTGCCAGAACCCGGTAAACCGCTTCCTGGTTCCAGGGATCACAGCCAAGCCCCCAAACCCCTTCTGTCGGATAAGCGACAACGCCTCCGTTATTGACCACTGTGGCAGCTTCGCTAACTTCAATCATTAAACTGTTTTCTCTACGGAAATAGGACGCACGGCCAATGGCAATGGTTGGAAAGAACTCTAGTGCGGATCATCAGTCTAGCAAGAGAAATTCACCAGCAACAAACAGAAAACGGCAACGACAGGGCCTTGTCTGTGGATGTTGAGGACAGAGTGATGGCAGGTGTTCAGCTATCCTCGCCCAGGGAAAAGGCTTCAGAAGCGGTGACAAAATTCGGCTAAGGGAAGCGGTAAGTGAGAATATTCCAGCGTTAATTTTGCCAAGTAGGCAATCTTCTGTGGGAGGTGGATCCCCGCCTTCTGTTAGCGGGGTAATTTGACTTTTTGCAACAGCCTTGAAGGAGGGCGTCCATTGCCAACCGTGTCGCCTTTGCTACGCGACGGTTACGGGCTGTTTGACACTTTTCAAAAAACTGATTGCGGTTGGCATCATCCAAGGCGAATAAAGCCGCCAGGCACGGACTCAATTAACCCATCAAGTTCCATTTCTGTGAGCACCACCGACAGCTCAGCGTAGGGAATGCCCGATAGCACACTGATCTGATCGACATTGACCACCTCAAACCCCATGGCCTCAATGACCTTCAGGCGCAACGGGTCGGTCTCCTTGCGGG
>JAQFVO010000857.1 GCA_027942505.1 Endozoicomonas sp.
TGTAGAACAGCCTCTCAATAAAGAGATGTGTTTGCCGGAACGTGCCCCCCCTCTTGTAACGGGCGGCTTTAGAACAGAACGGTCCGGTTGATGATAATCCCCCCAATCAGGTTCTGTAGTCTCTGCACTGCATTGTCCGCCACCACCGAGCTGGTATTGGCGCCAGGTGAGGCCACCATCAGGGCTGATCTCAACAAAACTGTGTGAAGCGTTACATACCTGCCGGGCTGGGATACCCCAGTAGTGGCAGAGCATCTGGAAGATCATCGCCTTGTGTCGGCAAACCCCTTGTTTCTCGCTAAGCATATTCAGCAAAAGCTGTTCACCCTTTCCGGTAACATTTTGGGTAGCAGATAGTGTGTCCAGCCAACCCATCAACGCCCTGAGCCGTTCGGGGATATCGTCGATCAGATCGATGTCATACAACTCTTCATAGGCTTCGCAGGTATTCGCTTCGGGACCAAAAATGTACTCTTCCAACAGATATTCAAGCCGTTGACTGGACAACCCCTCCTGCAATAGCAACGGTTCGCCCGGTTTCAGTTGGGTAAAATAGGTTTGATCAGGGGCAATAATGAAATCAATCGTTACCGATGACGCGGTATATTTCCCCCGGCTTTTGATTAACAGTACTCCGGTCTGTTCACAGCGAGCCAGATCAATAGCGGTTTTTGGGGTGCAACGAATGGCCCGTAGCTGGTCAGAGCGGCTCAGAGCCGGGAGAGACTGCCACTGGTTATTCAGAGTCAGCATTATTTGACCGGGCAGTTCATCACTCCTCAGGTCGGTCCGCCAGAAGGTATCATCTGGCCAACCTGCCAACGGTGTTATCGTGCTGTTTGTCCAATCGAGGTAGTAGTCGCGCAACTGGCCGTCTTCATTCAGGCGGGTCTCCAGAAAAGAGAGACGGTAATGGGTGGCATCGTAAGGGTATTTCGGGAAGTATCTGGTTACCTTGTAGTGCCGGCGCGCGACAATCTCTCCAAATACCATGAGGCCCCCCAAATGTCGGGTTTCCTGACGGCCAACTGATCTTACCGCTGACCTGCTGTTGTCGCCGTTCCCCATGTTCTTTTGCATGGCCTTCACGACGTCCTGATCTGT
>JAQFVO010000867.1 GCA_027942505.1 Endozoicomonas sp.
AGGAGAGGGTGAAAAGCATGGACCCGCTTGGTATTAAAACAGTCGTTAAAAATGAAATGGCCTCTTCATCTATTGAGGGTGATGCTGCTTTTCTTAACCATTCTGGTGATTTAAATACATGCACTACTTTTACCAGAACAATTTGCCAAACCAATAATACAACTGAGCAAAGTGTTGGTTCTGCGAACCAGGCCAAGCGTGTTGGTTCAGGCTGCAAGTGCAGGAATGCTCTACCAGCACAGATCTCTGACCCTTATTTAAAGCATCCCAAAAGAAGAAAAATTGACATTGAAACACCCAGTCTCCCGGTAACTAATAAATTGTTGATCGACTCCGGCGAAGCGGTGAGAACGGTCTTGCTTCAGAGCTATCATCCCGCCTCTGAGTCTCAGGCTATCGCCCGTCCCGTTCATGGTCTTCAGCACAGCTGCCGGACGGCGATCTGGGCATTATCGATACTGCAGCTGCGTAAACTTCAGCACGACCCCGAGGCGCTGGCATTTCCTGACCACATGGTACCACTGCTGATCAAAGCGTGCCTGTTTCACGATACTGGTCGTGAAGGGGATGGTGAAGACACGCCAGAGTGGGAACGGGCTAGTGCTGACAACCTGGCAGAACACCTGCGTAACTGGGGCGTCGGGCAGTCCCTGGCCTGGCAGTGTGGTGAAGCCGTCGTCCACAAGGATAATCCACTTGCCTGCCAGCATCTGCCAGAGGCAATACAGACTCTGCGTAGTCTTCTCCATGATGCCGACACACTGGACGTTATGCGGGTAAGAGACTGCTTTTACATGAACAGACTGGAGTGTTTTGTTGCCTGTCAGGAAGAAAACCATCGGGAAAACTGGCGCTCTCTGGCCATAGAGTCGTGCAAAGTGATTGCCGGGCAGGGGGATCTCTGGTGTCCGATAGCGTTACAAGACAGTGCCGCAAGCGACAGCAAAATCTTCAGTTTCAGCGCAGGCAGCTTGTGTGAGAGCACGAAAAAGGAGTGGGAGCACCACCCTTTGCCACTTCAGCATCAGCTCCTTAGCATAGGAAAGCAGTCCTCTTTGATCCGAGCGTTAATTACACCTTACACCGAACAACTGGCAGAGCCACCGAAGTCACCTTTCTCTCTGGCAACACTGATTGGCACCGGCATGGAAGAGTGCCAGGGTAGCTGGCAAAAGGGGCTGTATAACGACCCCGTTAAGCAACAGTATTATGTCATCAAACAGACAAGTTGTGAGCTAAGTGCCCGCAACCAGGTACTGATGGCCAGCATCGCCCAACTGTTTGGCATCACCGTACCTGAGAGCTTTGTCCATCAGGAACAGGGGCAATTTTATGTTGTCGCTATGTGCCTGATGAATGGCTGGGTAACCTCAAAGGCGGGAAGGAGGCACTGCACTCCCTGTCTTCAGAACAGTGGGCCAGACTCCTGCTGGTTAATGTCATTGTGGGCAATGAAAATATGGTCAACAGTGCCTGGGAAGGCATTGATCTGACCCCGGAAGGTGAGCCGGTGATCTGCCACTGGGACTTTGCCGGGTTGGCTACGCGCTACCTGCCTCGTGATGTACCAGAAAACAGCAAAGCAGAAGTATCGGACAAGGTGGATGATTTTTCCTCTATGCCCTTGCTGTTGAAAAAACTGCGCGATCCCCGGGCTCCGGTAATGAACTCTTGCCCAATCAAAAACCCTTGCGTTGAGATTCTGGCGCAATTGGATGATGACTTTCTGGGCTATACCCTGCGAAACATCCTGAGCCAGATTGACTGGCAATCCCTTGACCGATTGATTGAACACAGCGGTTTTCTGCCTGGTGACCGCAGTTGGCTCAGGCAAACCATCTATGATCGCATCGCCTGGCTGACAACCCGATTCCCCAATAGCCTGGAAGAGGGTGAGCGGGTCTCCATGGCGGATTACAAGGCAATAGAGGCGGCAGGTGTTCGAGGTGGTTGGCTGCAAGTCAAAGGGCTGGACATACGTGACGGACAGATCAACATCAGTCAGCTACTCGATGCTAATGACCAGCCAATAACCCGGATGTCTCTCAGGTTGTCCCGAAAAGCCGGCAACAAGCTGGCGGATAGCCTGGGTCTGGAACAGGGATTGCACCACCTGGCCACCAAAGCCGCTTATATCAATGCGGCCCTGAACGCCAATTACCGCGACTGGCGTAGTGACCTGACCAGCCTGGCCAGTGAGTGTTACGCCGTTGTCGAGCAGTTAATCCATGACAAAGCACGATGGCACACCAGTGATCAGAAGACCATTCATCAGACCACGATGACCTTGCTGGACGTTGTTATAAAGTGCTGGGCATCGTTAGTCAACGACCAGCCATCTATTCGGCTGCCAGACATCAAAATTCCCCTGCCTGCTCCCGCCTTTCCTGCACGAGTCAGTTCAAGAAAGGGGGAAGAGGCTGAAGCACTAATACAACTGGCTCAATTCAGTCATGGATTTGCCAGGCTGACAGGAGAGAGCTCCAGGTATTTGGATGAGCAGCACCTTGATGCTGGCGGACGGGTTGTCTCACCGGTACGCCGGGTTAAACTCAAAGCGACACTCTGTGATGGAGGCAGCATTCTGTTTTTTCCTCCCAATCTTCCCGAGGCCCTTGCCTTTGAACATAAACTGGTAATCACCTTTCCGGGTCACAGCAAGGCAGTGGTCGAGGCATTGTTCAGCGAGCTGGCAGAGCTGGGTATTGACGGGGAGCGGCCGGATACTCTCGACCTGGAGGAGCGATGGCTGAACTCTCTGGCTGACTATCACGGCTGCCTGGGTGATATGAACCGGGCCTTGAGAGCAAACGACAATTTTCCAATAAACACCAGCAAGAAGAGGTATCTTAAAGAGTTTCTGCAACTCGGTGACGACAATCTGCTCGATTGGGAAGCCCACTGTCGTATTCGTGCAGGACGTCTGATGCATTACCTACCGGGGTTGCCCCATGGCATTATGAAAAACCCCGCTCAAAAGTTCCGCCCCGTGCATAACATAAACTTTCTTGCAGACCGACAACGGAACACTGAACAGGTTGTGACCAGTAGTTTGCACAATGAAGCTGCTATCGGCTCCTTTGGACGGCGTATTGAGATGGGCATGGAGCCGTCTGGTAATGTTGGGGGTATGTTCAAAAGGGTGAATTACGACACCAATTATGCCTTTACCCGCATTCGGGCGGATTCACCGGCGCATGAAACTATGTGCAGGTATGCAGGTGATATGGCCATGGTGTTCAAACCGGAAGTACTCTGCCGTCTGGATGGTAGTATTTTTTTCGATCACGAACACTATTCACAACCTTACCCAGAGCAGGAGGCCTTCGTCCGCAATCAGAAAGTCATTGCCAAATCAACTGCTGACTACCAGAGAGTGGTTGAGGGTCCCGTGGACCAGGAGACCCGCTTTGCCAATCCCCTCTCCTTGCTTGACGAGTTGCAGATACTTCAGATGGATTCCCTGAAAGATCAGCATCATCTGTTGTATACACTGAAGCGACGCTATAGCCACTGGCCTGACGGGCGCCCACTGGAAGAGCTTTTTCGGCAATCCTGGTCAACCTACTACTATGAGTTAATTGGTGAGCGCAGCAAGGTTGACGAACACATAAAAACACTCATCAAGCTGTGTGGCAAAAAGGGGTTGCCGTTATTGGTTGAGCAAAACCCGCAACTGTTCGAGGGAAGACTGAATTCGCTGGATGGTTTACAACTGACAGGGAAAACTCATGAAATACATCAGTTCGATCTTACTGGCTGTTCAATCAACGGCACTGTGTTTGAATCCGTAAAATTTAAGAGCTGCAAACTCAATGTGGAGCTTCTGGGCAGTGCCACGGTTAAAGATATTTTTATCAGTTATTGTTCATTTGAAGGTGAGCGGTTTCCACCATCGGTAATAAACGAGGTTCGTTTTATGGTTGAAACTGACTTTGAGCAATATTGTATACACAAAAGTACACACCAGCTTGCCCAAATCATTTATCAGTCATGTCTTAACCAGCAAAATGAATTCAATCTTAATCAATGGTTGAATGTAATGGTGAAAAGTCATTTTTTACGCTATTTTTCGACACCTCTGGATGATTTAAGCCGAGCTATTCTTTCTCAACATATGGAAATAATAATCAGCAATTATCCAGGTCATCTTATCGGGATTGTCGATGGGATTTTTGACGCTCGCTTCAAAAGTGTTGCCTGTGCAACAAATTTTGCCAGGACCAATCCACAATTCTATGATCGCAAGATCAAAGACCTTAGGGATTTTTATGTTGATTTCAGGCAGAGCTACTTAAATGGAGGAGCACAGTCTTCGATACGGGATGATCTGGAAAGAATCCTATCTAACCTCACCTCCAATGTGAACAACAAATTTCCTAAAGAAGCCATTTTGGAGCTGGTTTTAAACGCTGTTAACTTCGCCCTGTGTCCTGAATCTGATAATGAATACATAGAATTCGATGCTATTGGCTGCAGTAGGTATGGCCCCGGGGAGTACTGGCAGAGTCTTTCACAGGAAGGCAATACAAGCACAAAAGACACCACAGAAACATGTCCGGAACCAATTGACGTGAGGTTGCATGTAGCTAGTTTTTTATTAGGTCTTAAACGTTTTCAGAAATATTTTCATCAAGTTTGGGAGACATGTTCAGAGGACAGTAAATTAGCCATAGCTAAACACTGTTTGAGTCATCATGAAGTTGCCGTTAGCCATCTGACAACAGTGGAGTTTATGAGGCTGCTTACTAAAAAGCAGGAGGGAGATCAGTGGTTGGTTCACTTTGTCGCTAATATGGAAAAACATAAAAGCATCGAAAATGAGCGCAATCTGTTACTAAGGAAATTTTTTGTCGGTCTTTCTCCTGACCAGGTAGTGGCTAAAAAAAACATGAGTGAATGGATATCAGATACCAGACGGTGAATCTGCAGCAAGACAAGACCCATTTTTCAGTTGAGAAAAATGGGTCTGTTATGAGGAATACCGCCAAGGTGCTGGTATGATCAACGTTGCCAGCAATCGTAACTGCTCAAAATTTGGTGGCAAGTGTCAATTCAAGACACCCGGTTCACAACTGAGTGAGTAAGATTCAGGTGTATTTCTGAGCCATAAATCTCCCGTGGGAATGTTTATGGTGTCATTGATGCGGTTAGCGTGTTGTTACTTTTCCTGCTGTACCGAAGGATGGGTGTCCTTTAGGCGGTGAATCAGATCAGAGGCGAAATTTACAGATCATTGCACTGCACAACATTCCATTACACTTTCCTCTACTATTTCTTCTATCATTTCTACTATTTTTGTCACAACAGAATAGTTTTGTGGAATATGATTTTGGTAGTGGTTAACAACATTTTCTGCACTCCAGCTAAAATGGCCTTCATACTCATTATTTAAATAAAATTTCTCAAAATTTTCGTGTTCAAAATAACCGATAATGCTACTAAAGGGAAGTGGATCCTCGAAGCACACTTCATAAGACGGATGCTCCATTTTCCGAAAATAGTCAGGGTCCAAACCTCGAATATTGTTCATTTTTGTATCAATCATGTATTTATATTTTTTATTTAAAGATCCATAGCCATTAGTTTCAGTCATTGATCTGGATGTAGCAATAACTCCGGAAGCATTAATCGAATAAACGGGATTATAACCATAAAGTCCGGTAAATGGGATTACCTCCCATAGTAAAAGTCGATGATTCTTGTCTCTTGGTACTCTCGGATAAAATCCTCCGGCTTTTTTAATTTCACTTATGTTCCTTGAATCGTATCGATATACCAGGCCACTGAAATAGTTTTGATTCACCTCTGCTTGTGAGCCATCATCCAGTTCGAATGACGTTTTTTCCAGTTTCTCATCACCAACTGGCTTAAGAATCAGATGATTAAACTTTGCCTTATCGACCTTAATAGGTGAAGTCAGGCCAGTTGAATCATACATAGCCGGATTTGCATTATTAAAAGATGTTGCTTCCATAGATGAATCACCAGTCTTGTTTGTTGGGATTAGTGTGAAAGATTGAAAACTAATCGGATGGGCGTTACTTTACGCATTTTAGAAAGCAGCATGCTATCCGTAAGATTAAGAGCTTTTGTTTTAGTAGTTGGTAATTAATGGCATAGAGCTCCTCGTAAAACACTGGCCATTGTGTCAGTATTGCCAACCAAAACTCCTTCATGGTCTGAAAAGTTCTTTTGAAACCGTTTCATTGGTTATTTTCGAAATATTCAGAACAAGAAAATGTTGTAACACCCATTTTTGTCAGTTGAGAAAAGTGGGTGTAACTGCAGCCGTGGCAAGCTTTGTTGCCGGGATGAAGAAAAAAGACCTGTAGAGGCAGGGCTCTCGTCCCGTTTAGAAATTTCAGAAATGATTTTCCTGAGGTAGTCCTTGATTTCGATCCAACTGAAGCTTGTTGAAGGCTGGTGGCGGTATTGACCTCAGGGCGAACAGAAATACCTCGTCTGCATCCCGTTAGTTTTCCTTACCTTTTGGTTATTCTGTTGGCACTCTGATCCTATTACTGTCTGGCGATATGCTTGTTTGCCAGGAATGAATATGAACAGTTCAGTGATTGATAGCCAGAAAATTTCTAACGTACCACAACCAGCCAATAGTCAGTCCTTCAACGCTAAAGCACGCTTTGCCGGGCGGGAAGTTTTTCAAGCCGTCATGGATTTCAGTGAAGATGTCCTTTTTAGCATGGCCATGCCTTTTGGGTTGATCGGCGCTGTTCTTGGAGGTATCTCGGGTCTCGTTGGTGGTCAGCTTTATATGGCTGCCAGGCACGCGATGGGGCAGCAAGCACAGACTAAAAAGCTGGGGGAATACGTGATCAACTCGGTTGAGTGGATGGGTGTGGCGTTTGCACTGCCGTCTGGCTGTGTTTTCCTGCCAATCACCCTCATAGGGGGGCTGGCTGTTAGCGCGTGTGGCGTTGCCGGTGCCTCTGTTGGGGCGTTGGCGACTCCTGTCGTGGCGCCCATTTACAAGATGGTTAAGGAGTGCCGGGGGGAGAGCGTCCAAGAGAAAACACTGTCCGATTACATTATCAAATCTGCCGAGCTTGGTGCTAAAGGGTTTATCTGTCTGTCGGTAGTTGGGCTGGCCGGTGTGGTGATCAGTTGTTGTCCGCCTGCTGCAATGCTCCCCCTTTTACTCTGGCAAGTTACCGGTTGGACTTTGCTTCGTTTTCATAAGCTATCAAATGTCCAGGGGGCTGATGGCTCCTGAACGGCACTGGTGAATGGGTATGAAAACAGCCAATATTCCTCCTGGTTCGCACCCGGAGCTGACACCATCGACTCTATTGTATAAAATATTGCCGGTGCTCCGGCTTATGACTGTATCCTGTCATCCGGAGTACCAAAGCCAAGACGTTAAGCAAAGAGAGTCGTACGTTTCCAAGAAGTAATAACAATCCCGCAAGGGCGTAATAATGACAATCTGGAGATCGTAATGGCAGTTGAACGCACGCTATCGATAATTAAGCCCGATGCCGTGGCTAAAGGAGCCATTGGCCAGATCCTTGCCCGTTTTGAGCAGGCCGGGCTGGATATTGTGGCCGTAAAAATGCTTCATCTTTCTGATGAGCAGGCAGGTGGCTTTTACGCTGAACATCAGCAGCGCCCTTTTTACCATGACCTGGTGGCGTTTATGACGTCCGGGCCGGTTGTGGTTTCGGTCCTTGAAGGTGAAAATGCCATCGCCCTCAATCGTCAGTTGATGGGGGCAACAAACCCGCAAGAGGCAGAAGCAGGAACAATTCGCGCCGACTTTGCCCGGACCATTGATGAAAATGCGGTCCACGGTTCTGATTCTGCGACGTCTGCCGTACGTGAAGTGGCCTTCTTTTTTACAGATGCGGAGATTTGCCTCGGAACGCGCTGAGCATTGCCAGCGCGGGTTCGGGGCTGAGTGTGATTATACAAGCCATCAGGGGGGAGGCCCCCTGGTGGCTTTGAGGTATTAAGATGTCAGAATTGATCGATTCCACCCTCGATCAGGCCAGTACCCCGGCCAATACTGTGGCAAAGGTGAATTTACTGGGGCTTTCGCGCCAGAAAATGACTGCCTTTTTTCTCTCTATTGGTGAGAAAAAATTCCGCGCTGAACAGGTGCTGAAATGGATTCATCACCACCGGGTAGACGACTTTGATCAAATGACTAATGTCAGCAAGGCGCTGCGTGAGCGACTCAAGGCAACGGCTGAGATTCGCGGGCCAGAAGTGGTCAGCAGTCACTTTTCCACCGATGGCACGTGCAAGTGGGTTGTCCGTGTAGCCAGTGGCAGCTGCGTCGAAACCGTGTTTATTCCGGAAAATGGTCGTGGCACCTTGTGTGTCTCTTCCCAGGCTGGTTGTTCGCTCGATTGCAGTTTCTGCTCCACCGGCAAGCAAGGGTTTAATTCCGATCTGACGGTGGCGGAAATCATCGGTCAGGTCTGGATTGCCGCCCGTCATTTTGGCAATGTGCCAGCCAAAATGGATCGCGCCATCACCAATGTGGTGATGATGGGGATGGGCGAGCCGCTGATGAACTTTGATAATGTGGTTGATGCCATGGATCTGATGATGGATGATCTGGGCTATGGCTTATCAAAACGACGGGTGACGTTGAGTACATCGGGAGTAGTGCCGGCACTGAGAAAGTTAAGCGAGGTATCCAATGTCTCGCTGGCGGTCTCTTTGCATGCGCCTAATAATGAGTTGCGTAATCAGCTGGTACCCATTAATCGCAAGTACCCGCTTGATCAGCTGCTCGATGCCATACATTATTACATGAACCGTTTGACGGACACCAAACGGGTGGTTACGATCGAGTATACGCTGCTCAGCGGTGTGAATGACCAGCCCGAGCATGCGCAGCAGCTGGCGGCCCTTTTGCAGGATGTGCCCTGTAAGATCAATCTCATCCCTTTCAATCCGTTCCCGCACTCCGGGTATGAAAGACCGAGTAACAACGCGGTGCGTCGTTTTCAGGACAGTTTGCAGCTGGCAGGCTTTAATGTCACCGTGAGAAAGACAAGGGGTGATGATATTGATGCCGCTTGTGGTCAGCTGGTTGGCAGTGTCATGGATAAGACCCGCCGCAGTGAGCGCTACGCTCGCATAGCGGCCAGACAGGTCTGAAGTTTAACAATAGTAATCGAGGGGATTAGAGCATGGGGGCCAGACCCGTTGTATTACTGCTTTGTGCATCGATAATGACCGGTTGTGTTAGCTCCGGCGCTCGTCCTGTGGACGAAAGCCGGGCGGTGTCAGACTACATCAATCTGGCCAAAGGGTACCTGAATGAAGGTTACTCTGAGCGGGCCATCAAACCATTGCAGCGAGCGCTGGAGATTGAGCCCAACTCTGCCAGCGTGCACGGCATGCTGGGTATGGCCTATCAGCGTCTGGGGGAGGATCGGCTGGCCGAGAAGGCGTTTACCCGGGCACTGGCTATTGAACCTGGCGCCTCGGATGTACGCAACAATTATGGCGCCTTCCTGTTTGCCCGGGGGCGCTACCAGGATGCCTATCAGCAGTTTCAGCTGGCTGCGGAGGATGTCTCCTATCCACGGCGCAGCCGCACGTTTGAGAATATGGGTGTTGTCGCCCTGCGCCAGGGGGATTACCGCCAGGCGAAGGAGTATTTTACCCGGGCGCTGCGTCTGAATAACAATTTGCCCAGGGCCAATCTTGAGCTGGCAGCGATCTACCAGCAAGAGGGTGACCTGTTCAAGGGCTGGCAGCATTATCAGGCTTTTGCCGACGTGGCAGATCAAACTTCCCGAAGTCTGCTGCTGGGCATTGAACTGGCCAGGGCTAACGGTGCTCGCGATGAAGCAGCGCGTTACTTATCACAATTGGAAAGACTGTATCCCGGCTCTCAGGAGCTGAAGCAGTATCGGAGTCGATAGGGTTATGAGTGACCAGGAAGCTGGGCAGAATGAGACAGCTCAAAAGCTCTCTCCCGGAGTTGTACTGGCCCGCGCCCGTAACAGCCAGGGACTTTCATTGGCTGAGGTGGCAGATCATCTCAAGATTACCGAGAGTTATGTCAGGGCCATTGAGGAGAGCGCATTTGATGACTTGCCTCAGGCCGCTTTCGTGCGTGGTTACATCAGAAACTACGCCAAAATGGTTGGTCTCAGCGGTCAGGAGCTGGTGGATGATTATGACCAGTTTACCGGCAACAGCAGCCTGGAGGCGCCCCGGCTGCAAGGTGGCAGGCGGGTAAAACCCCTGCGGGCGCACAGGTTTCCCTCTCCGGTCCACGGGTTTGCGCTGGTGCTGGTAGTATCTCTGGCCGGCTTGAGTTATTACCTCTGGAATAACTGGCTCAGTACCGAGCCTGCGACGCAGTTTACGATGACCGGGGAGCTGACCGTCCCTGCTGGTGCCGACAGTAGTGATACGTCGACACCTCTGGTTGTACCCGCTGATACCGGGAGTAGTGAAACGACGGTTGTTCTGACTGAGCCTGCTGACACTGAGAGTAGTGAAACTTCAGTACTTATTGTTCAGCCTGCTGAAGCTGAGGGCGGTGATTCGTCAGTACTTCTGGCTGAACCGGGTGAGCCTTTGCCCGATGAAGCTGCCGTTGTGACCTTTGATAGGAGCCTTGAACTGGCCAAGACCTTGCAGATCGATTTTTCCCAGGAGTGCTGGGTAGAAATTCGCGATGCCAACGATGCGGTGGTACTGTCAGGAACCCAGAAGGCAGGATCATCCATCGAAATGAAGATAGAGCCGCCGGCCAGCGTTCTGTTTGGCAATACCCGTGGCGTAAAAAGCATTGTCTTTGATGGTGAACGGATCAGCCAGCCTGACGCCGCCAGTCGGGTTGCCAGTATTGAGTTGCTTAACAGCGCGCGGAGCTGAGCTTTACACGATATCTACATAGCCTGTGCCCTGACGGGCGGGATTGTCACGCACAGGTCTAAGCGGTTATAGTTGCGTCCTTTTTTACCATGATCACAGTCTGTGTCAGTCGGGAGCCGGGCGCGGTTATCCCTTCTGAGCAGGCAGTTTTGGGTAAACATTCCAGATTAAAGGGCATTTGAACTTGAGCAAGCAGCTTCAAGCCATTCGCGGTATGAATGATATTCTGCCGGAGCAGACGCCAGTGTGGCAGTACCTTGAGCAGCAGGTACGATCTGTCCTGACCACTTATGGTTATCAGGAAGTTCGCATCCCCATTGTGGAGCACTCTGCGCTGTTCAGCCGGGGCATTGGTTCCGGGACAGACATCGTCGAAAAAGAGATGTACACCTTCGACGATCGCAATGGCGAGAAACTCTCCCTGCGCCCGGAAGCGACTGCCGGTGTGGTTCGCGCTGGTATTGAACACGGCATGTTCTACAACCAGGTGCAGCGCTTGTGGGCCTGTGGTCCGATGTTTCGTTACGAACGGCCACAAAAGGGCCGTTATCGCCAGTTCCACCAGGTCAGTGTCGAAGCTTACGGCATGACCGGGCCGGATATCGATGCCGAAATGATCATGATGACGGCCCGGTTCTGGCAGCGGCTGGGGTTGTCAGAGCACGTCGTGCTGGAACTGAACACCCTGGGTACGCTGGAGGTGCGCAGCCGTTACCGCGCTGCCCTGATTGAATACCTGGCAGATTATGAGACGCAGCTGGATGAAGACAGCCGCCGTCGTTTAACCATCAACCCACTGCGAATCCTTGACAGCAAAGACCCGGCTACCCGCAAAATCGTCACCGGGGCACCGTCGTTGTCGGACTACCTGGATGACGAGTCGCGGGAGCACTTTGCCCAGCTGCGCCAAATTCTGGATGATGCCGGCATTGCCTATAAGGTCAATCCGACCCTGGTGCGGGGACTCGATTATTACGGCAAAACCGTTTTTGAGTGGGTGACGCAGTCTCTCGGTGCCCAGGGCACGGTCTGCGCCGGCGGTCGATACGACACGCTGGTCGAGCTGCTCGGCGGTAAACCTGCGCCGGCAGTGGGTTTTGCCATGGGGCTTGAGCGTCTGGTGCTGATGCTGGAAACCCTGCAGCTAGTGCCGGAGCATGTCTCGAATAATGTTGATGTAGCGGTGGTCGCGGTCGGTGATGGCGTTGCCCATAAGGTGTTGCCGGTGGTAGAGCATTTGCGTGATGCTCTGCCGTCGCTGAAAATTCTCATGAATTGCGGTGGCGGAGGTTTTAAAACGCAGATGAAACGGGCAGATCGCAGCGGTGCTGCCTATGCTCTGATCTTGGGTGAAGATGAGCTTTCTGCTGGCATGGTGACCATCAAACCGCTGCGTACCGGCGACGAGCAGCAGCAATTGCCATTAGCAGACGTGGCCAGCTTTCTAAAGGCTGAATGACCCTGTGACCGGCTCTTTTGGGCTTAGCGAAGAGGCTGTCGCAAAAGGGCCTTGAGAAGAATGGAACCACAAAGACACGAAGTCACAAAGGAAGCCATTTTTGGTTCGCCGGGCATAGGAACCCAGCAAAATCTTTGTGTCTTCGTGTCTTTGTGGTTCAAGGCTTTTATGCTTTTTGTGACCGCCTCGACCGCGAGGATAACGTTTAGCGCAGTTATTTAGCCTTTCGTGACAATTTGTGCAGCGATGTTGATGACTTTCAGGAAATCAGGAGTAAAGGGTGAGTTACCAATCTGATGAAGAGCAGGTTGAGCTGCTTAAAAATCTATGGAAAGACTACGGTCAGCCGGTCATGCTGGGCATTGCTGTGACACTGGCGGCAGTTTCTGGTTATCAGTACTGGCAGAAGACCCAGCAGCAGGATATCGCTGCGGCATCGCTGCTTTACCAGAATCTGCTCAACACGGTTGAACCCGTGTTGAGCGGGCAGGCTGAGATGACCACAGAACAGCAGGCAACGGTAGGACACGTTGTGGCTAACCTGCAAAAGGATCATGCGAACAGCCAGTACGCGGTTCTGGCCACACTGTTTCTGGCTCAACAGCAGGTCCGCGATAATCAGCTCGCTGCGGCCCGCAGCTCGCTTGAGTGGATTCTGGACCAGAAGCCCTCACCTGAGATGCAGGTCATGGCCACGGCACGCCTTGGCAGAGTGTTACTCAGTGAGTCGGCCGAGAATAGCCAGCAGGTTCTGGACAGCCTCAATGCCCTGCCATCAGGCGCTGCGTTCCTGAGCACCGTTGAGGCGGTCAAAGGTGATGCCTACCTGGCGCTTGGGGATCGTCAGCAGGCTCGGGCTGCCTACCGCAAGGCCATTGATGCCGCCGAGAGCAATGGTTTGAACCGGCCGATTTTGCAGCTGAAACTGGATGACCTGGCGGTGCTCCCGTCAGACCAGCCGTCGCCGGCACAGGAGGGGTGAGCATTATGGCAAGGTTGTTCCGGGGCTCGTTAACGCTTCTGCTGGCGCTCAGCTTGAGTGCATGCAGCATTTTTTCCTCCAAAGATGACGACATCAAGACGCCTAAAGCACTGCAGCCGCTGGTTGAGGAGCAGGTTAAGCTGGTCAAGGTATGGTCCAGGTCGGTTGGTAAGGGGGCAGGCTCCAGCTTCGCCAGCCTCAAGCCTGCGCTGAATGGTGACCGGGTCTTTGTAAGCGGAGCCGATGGTGAAGTCTCTGCCCTGGAACGTGATACTGGCAAGGTCATCTGGCGCAAAAGTCTGGACGTGGTCGTCGGCGGTGGCGTTAGCGCTGACGCCGGCATGGTTCTGCTGGGCACGCTCGACGGTGAGGTGATCGCCCTGAACCAGGAGAGCGGTGATGAGTTGTGGCGCAGCCGGGTCAGCAGTGAAATTCTCAGTGCGCCGGTGACTGACGGCGTCTACGTCGCCGTGCAGAGTATTGATGACCACCTTAGCGTCTTCGATGCCCAGAGTGGCGACTTCCTCTGGCGCCAGGATACGCTGCAGCCAGCATTGACCCTGCGTGGTTCAGCATCACCTCTGCTGTTTACCGAAGCGGTATTTGCCGGTTTTGCCAGCGGTGAGGCGAAAGCCTTCCGCCTGCAAAATGGTGCACCTCTGTGGAGTGCGCGCATCGCCATGCCCAGTGGTCGGACTGAACTGGAGCGCATGGTGGACGTTCGGGGTACGCCCCTGATGGTTGGTGAGACCATTTTCTTTACCAGTTTCCAGGGTAATATCGCTGCGCTGGAGCTCTACACCGGGCGCGTGCGCTGGTCTAAACAGCTTTCCAGTTATGAGTCCATGGCCGACGGTTTCGGTTCTGTTTATGTGACCAGTGAAGAGGGCTACGTCACCTCCGTCGATCAGCGCAGTGGCGCTTCCAGCTGGCGCCAGACAGACTTTGAGTTTCGTCAGCTGTCTGCCCCGGCCACGTTCAGCAGTTACCTGGTGGTCGGTGATGGGGAAGGGTATCTCCATGTGCTGTCACAGGTCGATGGCAGTCAGATTGGCCGCTTCAAGGTTGCCTCTTCGGCCATCAAAGCCCAGCCTCAGGTGGATATTGACCTGATCCTGGTGATGACGTCAGACGGTGAGCTGGTCGCCCTGAAAGAGAAGATCATTGAGTCAGGCGATAGCTGATTGCTATTGCAAGCACGTGTATAAAGTTGTCGGGCTGTGCCTTTATCGGGTTCAGCCCGTTTTCGATTCTGGTCAAGCGCCACAGGCCGTGACCAACGCGCATGGATGCCGTGCGCGATTTTAGTTGTTGGTAAATTGTATGGTTCCAGTAATTGCCCTGGTGGGACGGCCCAATGTGGGCAAGTCCACCCTTTTTAATCGCCTGACCCGATCGCGGGACGCCCTGGTTGCCAATGTGGCTGGTCTGACCCGGGACCGCAAATACGGTGAAGGCAAGATTGGTTCGCACCCTTATATCGTGGTCGATACCGGGGGGATCTCTGGCGATGAGGAAGGCATTGATTCGGCCATGGCCGGGCAGTCCCTGGCCGCTATTGACGAGGCCGATGTGGTGCTGTTCCTGGTGGATGCCCGGGCAGGACTGACCGCGGCCGATGAAATGATTGCCATGCACCTGCGCAAACAGGGTAAGGCCTACCACTTGGTACTGAACAAGGTAGACCGGGTGGATGCCGAGCAGGCAGAGGCGGATTTTGCCACCCTGGGCATGGGTGAGGCTTACCATATTGCGGCTGTGCACGGTCGCGGCGTCAGCAATATGATCCATGATGTGCTGCAAGAGTGCACCGATGGTGAGCCGGAGTTACCTGACGATGAGTCACTGGTAAAACCACGCGGCATCAAGATTGGTATTGTCGGTCGTCCTAACGTGGGCAAATCTACCCTGGTGAACCGCCTGCTGGGTGAGGAGCGCGTGGTGGTTTACGATCAGGCCGGAACTACCCGCGACAGTATCTATATCCCTTACGAACGCTTTGGCCAGGACTACACGCTGATTGACACGGCTGGCGTAAGGCGCCGTGGCAAGGTGTCAGAAGCCATCGAAAAGTTCTCCGTTATCAAGACGCTGCAGGCCATTGAAGATGCCAATGTAGTAGTGCTGGTGCTCGATGCCCGCGAGGGGATTGTTGAGCAGGACCTGCACCTGCTCGGCTTTGTGCTCGATGCCGGTCGGGCCGTGGTGATTGCCCTGAACAAGTGGGATGGCATGGAGCAGGAGCAAAAAGACCAGGTGAAGCAGGAGCTGAAGCGGCGCCTTGGCTTTATCAATTACGCGCGTATTCACACCATTTCGGCCAAACACGGCACCGGCGTGGGCCATCTTTATGACTCCATTGAAGAGGCCTATGAAGCGGCAACCAGCAAACTTTCCACCAACCGGCTGACCCGTATCCTTGAGGATGCGGTCAAGGAGCACCAGCCGCCCATGGTCAATA
>JAQFVO010000874.1 GCA_027942505.1 Endozoicomonas sp.
TGTTTATTTTTGTATTTATATACCACAATGTGTACAATCAAAGGTTACAAAGTTCTGTTTTGCTTAGGATATTTGGGTTGTTTTGATTTATCTGTGTACATGCCCTGCATGTTCAAGTTTAGGACATTTCCATCAGTGTGTACTGTAAAGTAATGGCCTATTTCAATTTATTGTTTTCCAGATTTTACAAGCTTTCAAGTTTAATAAATGAATTGAGATTCAATAGACACTTGGAGGTTCCATCAATATAAAACAATTCTCTGACGCATGTTGTTAGATTCAATTGATGTCAGCTTGGACTGGATCTGGAGAATAAAGTTCCCTGCACGACCTGACAAGCAGCCAGTAAAAGGTTGTCAGAAGTCACTAGAGCCAGTCGGTCAGCATGACACCTATGCTCAGCCGGTTGGTATGGGCATTGTAATCAATCAAACTTTCGCCATAGCCGTTGAAATACTGAACGTAACCTCTGAATCGGTTGTTGATGGGAAACGACCAGTCCAGTCGCGCGGCTCCTTTGTTATCGTGCTTAAAGTTATTGCGCAGCATCACGCCAAGGTTATGGGATTGCAGTTGGTAGTTCACATGCAATTCACCACGGCCCATATAGTGATTGATATCTGGATTATCATCACCCTTGGAACTCCCGGGCTCTTTATCAGGCTCAGGAATGCGCCACCAGGGTTTGAAGCTCAGCGCCAGGTTGTCACGCGAAAAAACAAACTGAACATACAGCCGATTCCAGCTGCGTGACAAGTCACCACCACGTCCGTTGGACTGATGGCTGATTCCGGCAACGATGCCGTTGAGGTCAAGGTTCAGTACCCGTTGATTGACGGGGAAGGTGATAAACAGCTCTGGCTCATGGTTGGTTTCCCGAAATGGGGCCGAGTTCTCGTTGTAGGCCTGCCACCACGAGATGTTGGTATAAGCGACGTAGACATCCGCGGGTCCACGGATTAATGGCGCTTTTACGCTCAGTTGGAACTTGATCTCGGCTCTGGACAGTGAGTCGTGGTAATACTGTTCGAAGGGGGCGTTATTGGGGCTGGAATTATAAGACAATGGCAAAATATAGTTGGGACGATGGGGCGTGATGACAAAGCGGTTGTCCAGCGTTTTTTCTTCTTCCCTGATTCGCTGTTTAAAGGGGGGCTGGTCAGGTTCAGTATCTTCCAGGCACTGTTTGCGAACGGCGGCCAGGCTCATCGAGCCATCGCCCTGCCTGAGCTGTTTGATCAGGCAGTCGTCGTAAGTTTCTGAGTAGGCAGGCAAACAGGTCACAGAGCACAAAAATGCCGGCAGAACGAGCTTTTTCCCAATCATCATGATGCCTTGTTTTTATTATTTGACGTCTTGTCATCGACTTATTGAGCTATTATCCGGTTGGTTTTGACTGATTACAATGATTGCGACGAGACTTAAGTGGCTGGCCATATGGAATCACATATTTCTGGCTACCTGGGCAGGTGCTATGCGAGGCACAACGGAATGAGCATAGTCTTAGGAATTGTCCAGAAATAACTTCCACATTTCCAGGGGCGCTGCCCGCCTCCCGCTGCCCGCAAAAGCACAAACGGTTTGGCCTTTGCGGG
>JAQFVO010000889.1 GCA_027942505.1 Endozoicomonas sp.
AATAAACGTGGCAGGCAACACCTGGGGCGGAGGAACCTGCAAAACGGCCAGGGGGGATTCACGCAAGACCGGGAAGCGAATATCCAGGGCTCTGGCCTTAGTCTCCAGTGCCTCACCCTGACCATTGTCAAAATCCACCCCAAGAACCCGCACATGACCCGTGTCGGCCAAGGCATTTAGCTCCGGCACCTCTTCCCGGCAGGGCTCACACCACTCGGCCCAGAAATTGAGCACCAGCCACCGGTCACCGGTCAAGGCAACACGGTTACCATCCAGATCGGTGAAGGTTGCCGGCTTGCTACAGGCAGCGAGCAACAGTGCGACCAGAAAAAACCCATGCATTTTTATTTTTTTCATGAATACCTCCAATCAAAACACCGACCGGCTCCGCTTAACTCTCGAGAGTTATTTTGGCAGCAGACTCGCAAGCCAGCTTACGGGCCCGAGCAACCGATTCCGCCCCAGCCAGAACCACACCCATACGCCTGGTACCCTGCAACTCAGGCTTGGCAAACAAGCGTAGTTCAGTATTGGCTACGGACAGCACCTGATCAAGATGGCCATAAACCGGGCCAGGCAAATCCCCTGTCATTTTGACCACGGCAGACGCCGACGGCTGATACTGAGTGATAACCGGCACCGGCAAACCCAGAATGGCCCGAACATGCAAGGCAAATTCACTGAGATTTTGTGAGATCATGGTCACCAGACCGGTATCGTGGGGACGGGGCGAGACTTCGTTAAAAAACACCTTATCGCCACTAATAAACAGCTCCACACCAAACACCCCATAGCCACCAAGTGCCTCAGTAATAGCACCGGCAACGCGCTCAGCTTCCGCTAACGCCACAGGCGACATCTGCTGAGGCTGCCAGGACTCAACGTAATCACCACTCTCCTGCCTGTGGCCGACAGGAGGACAGAACGAAGTACCCTGACGGGTGCGCACCGTCAGCAAAGTGATCTCATAATCAAACGCCACAAAGCCTTCCACAATCACCCGCGTCTTGCCCCCTCGTCCCGCAC
>JAQFVO010000911.1 GCA_027942505.1 Endozoicomonas sp.
TTCATAATCGAGATCGCCGGCCACACTCACTATGCCGGTATTGGCGTCAATGGCAAAGCGACCACCGGCATCATCAAGAAGGCTATAGCTTATGGCATCACCATCCGGATCAGTGGCATTCACCTGACCGACGACAGTGCCTAGCCGGGCATTTTCACTCACCTGCTGTCCGAGCGTGATGGTTTTCTGATGAACATCCCAGTCACCAACAATCCTGCTATTCCAGACAACCTGGACAGAGCCATCGACCAACTCAGTAACCGACGGCGCCACCTGTTCACCAGAGGTGGTGGTGTTGATTAGCAATGGATCACTCAACGCAATTCCATTGCCATCGAACAGTCGGGTGTAAACGCCCTCCTCATCAGCATCGTTGGCGACAAACGTGGCCAGAAAGCCATCACCAACCGCCGTCAGGTGTACATCGGTGTCGGCAACCACGCCACTGTCACTGACGGCAAAGGCAGCACCCCGCGTCGTGCCATCATCATTCCAGCGTTGGACGTACCAGGTACCGGCGCTCTCATAGCTGGTAGCAAGCGTGCCATCGTTGAGCTGTATCACCTTGGTGAGATTATGGGTATTGTCATCAACACTCGGTGCCGCACCACCAAAAGAGATCGGGCCATGAACACTGTTGCCACTGGCATCGAATATTTCCAGTTTACCGCTGTCGTTGGCCGTACGGTCTTCACGCCAGGTTATGGCAAACCCGCCATTATCAAGGGCCGCGATATCCGGCGGTGTCCACGCCCAATTGGTCGCGCTGCCAACGACGATGTCACTTTCCATGCTACCCGACGCATCAAAAATGCGGACTATGACCTGGTGAGGAGTTGTTGACGTGTCCATCATGGATAGGGCGTAGCGATCACCGCCCAGAGCATTAATCTCGTAGCCGACAACGTCGAGATGCGAATAGTTTTTGTCATCGGTCAGGGCAGTGCCATCAGAACTGAAGAAACGTACCTTGCCCCTGCTCCATTGCCCATCCCTGGTGTAAGCCCAACTCAAGGCGTAATTGCCATTGTCGAGAACTGCCACGCTTGGGGAACTGAAGTATTCAGAGCCGATAGAGTCTGAACGATTGACATGAAACTCTGCACCATCGGGATTTCCGGCAGCATCATAGCGCCGGACCATCACCATTTCCTGACCGGTATCATTAGATATCCAGGTAACAATATGGCCACCATCAGGGAGAGCCGCCACAGACGCCTCGGTCTGCTCATCGCTGACGGTGCTGTTGACCACCTGCTCCTGATCGATTGTCCCACCTAAGGCATTGACAACAAACTGACCAATACCATCGGACTGTA
>JAQFVO010000924.1 GCA_027942505.1 Endozoicomonas sp.
TTTGGGGAGTCAGTGCACCCGCACACTGAAAGTGTCCTCCGACTGCCTGCTTGAAAATCTGGCAGAAGCCATCCTTGGCGCCTTTGACTTTGATTGTGACCACCTTTACCACTTCCAGTATCTGAACCCATTTGGTGCCGACCGGATGATTGGCCATCCAGCGGTGGATTTCTGCGACTCCTTCGTGACTGAAACCCGGCTGCGTCAACTTGAACCAGTTCCCGGAATGAAGATCAGCTTTTTCTCTGATTATGGTGACAACTGGGAGTTTGACATCGTGGTCATGCACGCCAGTGAAGAGGGTACTTCTGATATCCAGGTGATCGAACGTAAAGGTGAAGCGCCGGAGCAGTATCCGGAATATGAGGATCTTTATTGATTAATATTTAACCATTTACTCGTACCCCGCCTGCCAGAAAGGCTGCCTTTATCCCCCAACGGTTTATCCACAATCTTTTCCACACAAATTCCGGATAACTGTAACAGGGGATAATAATTCTACAGATAGGCACCGCAACGGGTTATAACGAACTACTGACAGTATAAACACAACCTGCCAACAACTTATCCACAGACTTATTCAGGTAAGAATGGGGAGGAAATCTTAATGTTCCCCCCAAGTTCAAAGCTTAAGCCTCAGACATCTCTTCTGATACTTTATTCAGAAAACAATCATAATCATCAGGATTCAATCCCAGTTTTTGCAAGTATTCAGTAGTATGAATACGAACTTCTTCAGCAGTATAATCTTTGCTGGCTTTAACATCGTCAGGTACACACTGAATCAGCTCACCTTTTATTCGACGTTTATGGATATTTTCGAACCAGGCTTTCAAAAACTGATTAATCAGTTTTAACTCTTGCATACTTTCAGGACAACGGAAAAAGCGAAACTCTATTGTGGAATAAGGATCGACTGCCTCAGTTCCCGGAATATGCAATAAACCTATAGCCATAAATTTGTTTGTAAACACATCACCCATTTGACCATATAATTGTTGCAAGGGAGACATCTGCACATAATTACTATATATTTCTGAAAATTTTTTAAGCTTTTCCAGTTTTTCTGAATCTGTGAGCCAATAGCTATTCACTTCTTCATGATTGGAATCAGCTGATTTTTGATTATACGAAGTAATCATCAAATTCATCCGTTCAATGGCTAATTCTTTCATATCAGAATAATCAGAAAACAATTTATACCATTGACTCTCATCATCTTTGACGATTTTGTCATTATTACCGAATGCCCTGATTAGGTAAGGATTGCTTTCAATCTCCCTTTGTAATTCCAGTAGAACTGCAGGATTACCACGCGTAGCAGACAGTACATCCACATGCTTGTGACCGGAGGATTGGTTTATATACCCAAGACTAATCATTTCATTCACCGCTTTAAAGACTTTTTCCAGGCAGTTCTCTGCACCAGCCTCACCATCATGGTATGGTGTACAATTCACCTCAAACCATTCATCAGAATCTATAAAAGGGGTTACATGGAAATGGTCATCAAAAGTAAGGCTTGAAGAATAATATCTCTGATTAGCGCCTAATCTTTGCATTTGTTTTGCAAATTCCAACACATAAACCTGCGTACCACCGAAAAATTTTTGGGGGGAAATCAAATCATATTCCAACTCTTCACCAAGTTTTAGATTAACGTAGTGGTCAAGTGCAGTAACCTGTCCAACTGAGTCTGGTTTTCCTACAAACATATCATTGAGAGTCTCAAACCAGTGTTTATTAAATTCCGGCTCCATGACATTCTGATTAAAAGCCATTCTAAGTTTCTTGTTACCTCTCAGGATGGCAATAATATAATTCCTACATATGAAGCTATCAGATGGGAGCACCTTAAGTGCATCATTAAATTCTTGCAGGTGGCTATCAACAAATCTCATAAAAGGATCAAGTTCTGAAAAAAAACCTTTCCCGAAAAGAATCTTTTCAAAAAAATCAACTGCTTGACGTCCAATCATTTCATAGTGACTATTATCCAAATCCGTATAATTCTTAAAAAGGTAATCGGATAATAATCCTCGAAGATAATAATATGGTTTTTTTGTAAGTTGTATTTTTGAAAGCTTAATTTCTTGAGCAGTAAATATCTCTGATAGTAATGTATCTATTTCATTGACCCGTTTATTAGTAATTGTTTGTTCATTGCGATATTTACCAACATCATCACTGAAATTGAATCGCTGATCTTTTAACATACCTTCCATAAATAATATAAAATCCACAAATATTTCTTTAACGTTTTGTTTGGTGGTATTGGGAGTGTATGCAAAATTTACATTACCATAACTCTTTGTTTTTTTATAATCGATTACTCTTTCAATGGATAATTTATGCTTCTCGGCTAGATTATTAATGGTATTCAGGAAATGATTGGCTGCCTCCTGAGGGGACAACTCCAGTGCATCAGAGTCAAGCATTGCCTCTTCAGTTTTATGCTGTTTGCACGATTCAACTTGTGGTGATACTGATTGGTTATGACGCTTGATTTTCTCACTAAATTTCTCAAATGACTGATCACCGTTGTTACTCAATGTTTCCGATTTAATTGAACTACCCTCGCTTATTCCATGTATGCCTCCTTTAATATACGGAACACCATTTGGTTTAAGGACTGACACTTCATTATTTTCGGTAGTGATTGAGGCCCCATGGCTATGTTTAACAACGTTGATTTCTTCTCCAAACAAAGCTTCAGCAGAGTTGATTTTTTTTTCAAACCAAGTCGTTTTTGGATATGTAAAGTTTGAATTCGTTTGCGAAGTATGATCAGCAGGTGGAATAAACTTTGGAACCTCTAAGATAGACAGCGCTCCGCTTTCAGTTGCACCATTAAAGGTGGCAGATTCACAACTTTTTGTGCAAGATGCTGCGTCAGTTGAAAAACTCGAAAAGAATGCCGAGGTTTTTACTATTGTTAATTCTTTCATAGTATTCTCATTAGTAATTTATGAATTTGAACAATCAACGAAAAAAGAGATTCATTCTTTTAATCTGAACATCTCTTGATAGAATTTCTAACCTGATAACCTGGGAGGCTGTCTGAGAACATAGGTAGGTGGAAATTTACTTTCATGAATTCTTTGACCATCCAGTCAGCAAATAGTTCCATCGTTCCAGTCTGCATGCCAAACTTTCTGAAGCCTTTGCTAAGATTCCAGGCCAGCCTCAGCAACCGCTGAAGACAAGCCACAAGGTGGTTGAACTCCCCTAGATGATGGGCATTGCAAAGGACATGGAAGGCAACGTAACGGAAGTATACTTTGTCATGGACCAGTATCCTGGCAAAGACCAGCAAGACGCCCATTGTCTCTTTAACCGAGTCGCCTTTGCTTGGGTCAAGGTGATATAGGGTCCATTCGTCTGTCCACAGGACATACATCCACCAGAGTGAGCTAGTAACTCCAGT
Source organism: Endozoicomonas sp. (assembly GCA_027942505.1). Classification (GTDB taxonomy): domain Bacteria; phylum Pseudomonadota; class Gammaproteobacteria; order Pseudomonadales; family Endozoicomonadaceae; genus Endozoicomonas. Next base: position 3,428 of record JAQFVO010000924.1, read on the forward strand.
TTCATCTGCACCCACAACAGCTTTACCCTTGAGAGAATCAGTAATTGCCTGTTCGGTACTGGCCAGAAGGCTGTCCGAGAATAGACTGCCCTACGCGGCAACATGCTTTTGAGACATTACCAAGAGGTTCGTGCAGGCGTCACTCCATCCCGGGCATCACAAAGATCAGGCTTGGCCGCATTAACCGATTCTCGGCGTTGGGCTTAAAAGCCATTAATTAGTTCCAACGATGAGACCTGAATTCGTAGTAACTAGCGGTCTGGAAAACGAGATCCTTGTGCTGGATGAAACGCCAGGAAAAGCCGGCCGCTGAAGTTCGATCTCGACTGACAGGGGGAGTCCGTGGTTTTTTTAACAATCGCACAACAAAAACCCCGACAGATAGCTCTATCGGGGTTTTCCAAAAGGTGCCTGGCGATGTCCTACTCTCACATGGGGAGGCCCCACACTACCACCGGCGATAAGTCATTTCACTGCTG
>JAQFVO010000955.1 GCA_027942505.1 Endozoicomonas sp.
ACAGATCACTATTATTTTTTAATGGGACAGGTTCAACCCAGTAGGAGTATTCCATGCTGAACATCTGCAAGTCCCTTTTCATCGCTGGTGTTGCTGCTGCCCTGGCAGTTACTCAGTCGGCCAGTGCCTGCACCACGTTTGCTTCAACCGGTACAGCTAATTTTGATGGCGGCTTGATCATCGCCAAAAACCGCGACTCCATGGCCACATACGAAAACCTGGCCGTGCGCAGCATGCCGGGCGAAAATAGTTATCTTGGTCTTTTTTACAACACCAGCAGCACGACGCCCTACCCTTACATCGCCGCCGGAATCAATGAACATGGCCTGAGTGTGGTGCAAAATGAAGCGGCTTCAGTCTACAACCCCAACACGTTTAACGACGCAGATCAGTCTGTGGCTATCTACGCTATTTTGGCCAACTACAGCAGCGTGGCCGAGGTTCTGGCAGACCAGCAGACACTGTTTGGCAATGGGCTGGCCAACTTTTTGATCATTGGCGACAAGAGTGAGGCCATCCTGGTTGAAGTGGGGCCAGAGAAGGACTCGTTTCAGATTCTGCAGGCCAGTGATAATAATAACCGAGTGTTTCACACCAACCACTATGTACTGGGCAAAATGCGCAAGCTGAACAAAATCTATTATTCCGACTCGGAAGATCGCTTTCGGGCTATCAAGCGGCTAATGACCAAAGCCCCGTCACAGCTGACGGCTGATGGCAACTATTACCAATGGGTCAGTAATGCCGTGGATGGTCCGGCCAACAGCATTTTGCGGGAAATGACCGTCGCCAGCTGGATAGTCAGCGTCCCCGAAAACGGTACCCCGGAGCTGATGCTACGCTTTACCTCGCCCAGCCTGGATTTTCAGCGCTACCGGGTCTCGCTGACCCCTGAATTCTGGAGCGAACCGACAGCATCACTTAAACCGGCACCTGTCAGTTTCACCGGCGTCAGCATTGAGCCTGTGGGCAGTGAGCAGCAATACAACTACACCGTCCGGGAAAAGTAATGCACTGACTCAGTAGTGAAACCCGGCAGCAGCCCTGGCGCGCTCGAGGAAGATATTGTAAGCCCATGTGCAAACGGCGGTATCGACTGGCGCGTGCATGTCTATGTCGTCCGGCAACAACGCCCTGATCGACTGAAGGTAGCTTCTTAACTCGTGCACGGCCGGCTGCTGGTCTATCAGGGCGTAGAGTGTCCGGTCATAATCAAGCTGGGCTGGTCGGAGCTGATGCAGGTTGAAGTGAGTCAGTTGCTCGTTTTTACGCAGGGCCTTTTTCAAGTTGCTGGCGGTGCATTTCAGATCAACCCGGTGGGTCAGGGCGTCGCTGACCAGGCGCAGACGGTGGCTCTGTCTGATTTTGGCTACCAGGTTTTCCGGGATGGGTACAACCGCCGCCTGCTCACACCATGCCAGTATCCGGTCAGCTGCCTCAGCCATACCTTTCGCCAGGTGGCTCAGACTGTAGGCGGCCAGTGTTTGACCGGCAATAGCCTGCCGCGCTGCAAAGAGGTATTTCTGCTGGGCCGGACAGGCAACGAGTTCCCGGTAAGTACGTTCAAGCACCCTGACAATCAGCCGGGCGTCGCTACGGCCAACCAGTTCAATGGAGTTGGTGGAACCGATGCCCGAATCAATACTGAATTTGCGTTCGGCCTGAGGGGCCGCCTCACCTGACACATCGGTCATCAATACGTCAGTTGTTGCACACTCTACCTGTCGCTGCTCCCATTTGCCCGCTCGACCCGGAATTACTGGTACGTCGCGAGCAACCGGAGTATCCATCTTGACCCGAAGCATCAATTCTCCCAGCTCAGACCGTGATCACCTCAAAAGGTACCAGGGTATCTACATCAGCGTCATAATCCACACCCGCAACACCAAATCCAAACAGTTTGAGAAACTCCTCCTTGTAAAGCCGGTAATCGGTCAACTCGGCCAGGTTCTCGTTGGTCAGCTGCGGCCAGAGCGCCATACAGTGGGCCTGGATATCTTCCCTGAGTTCCCAGTCGTCCAGACGCAGACGATTATTGTCGTCCACTTCAACCACCCCATCGTCACGATAGAGTCGCTGGCGGAACATACGGTTGATCTGCTCAATGCACCCCTCGTGCAGCCCCTCCTCGCGCATCTTCTTAAACACCATGGAGATATACAGCGGCATCACCGGAATGGCGGAACTGGCCTGAGTCACCACGCTCTTGAGTACAGCGATATTGGCCCTGCCGTTGATGGCCTGCATCTGCTGGTCAATGGCGCGGGCTGCCCGGTCCAGGTCTTTTTTCGCCTCGCCCAGGGCGCCCTCCCAGTAGATAGGCCACGTCAGCTCGGTACCAATGTAGCTGTAGGCTACCGTTGTGCAACCACTGGCCAATACACCAGCGCGGGCCAGTGCGTCTATCCACAGTTCCCAGTCCTCCCCGCCCATAACGGTGACAGTGGCAGCCACCTCTTCAGGGGTGGCCGGCTCAACTGTAGCCTGAAAAAGAGTATCTTTGTTGGTGTCTACCGCGGTGGCGCAATACGGCTCACCCATGGGCTTGAGCACTGAACGGATCACCTCACCGCTATCGGGCAGTTTGCGCACCGGCGAGGCCAGCGAGTAAATCACCGTATCCACCTGCCCCAAGTCTTGGCGGATCAGTTCAATGGTTGTCTCCCTGACCGCGTGACTAAACGCATCACCGTTAATACTTTTGGCATACAACCCCGCCTGGTGGGCCAACTTTTCAAAAGCGGCCGAGTTGTGCCAGCCTGCCGTGCCCGGCTTGTTGGCAGTGGCCGGCTTTTCGAAAAACACCCCAATGGTGGCAGCCCCCGAACCAAAGGCAGCAGTGATGCGCGACGCCAGACCGTATCCGCTGGAAGCGCCGATCACCAGAACTTTTTTTGGGCCATCGGTGACCGGGCCAAGTGAGCGGGTATAGTCGATCTGTTCCTGTACATTGGCCTCACAACCGACCGGGTGAGTGGTGGTACAGATAAAGCCACGAATCTTTGGTCTAATGATCATTGTCGTCCCCAGAGGTGAGTTGCCGGGCTGGCAAAACAAAAGCCGTAGCTTAATCTAAAAGGCGGCGGTTGCGAAAGGTGGAGCTGTTGGAGACGCTCCCCGTTGCCCGCAAAAGCGATAATTGTTCAGGTTGGCTGTGGGCTTCGGTCTTTTGTAAGCGGGCTTCACGGGATTTATGTTTACGGGCATGGAGGGGGTCGCAAAAGGCTCTGAAAAGAATGGAACCACGAAGAACACGAAGAGGAGCTTTTCTTTTCCTTCGTGGCCTTCGTGTTCTT
>JAQFVO010000962.1 GCA_027942505.1 Endozoicomonas sp.
TGCACAGCCGCCTCTGGCCTAACCTGATGGATAGATTATTAATACGTAGTATGAGTGGGCAATACCCACCTCCTAGAAGAATGCGGGCTGTAGCGGAGTTGTGCGCCCCAGCCCAGAGAGCATGGGGCAGTGCTGAACCTGAGTGCTGGAGAGTGGGGTGGGCAATGCCCGCATCCTAGAAGAATGCGGGTTCTATGCCCGAAAGGACACTTGTTTCAACGTCAGACTTCATGCCCGGCAAATTCACTGGGTGATATGATCTCCCCAGTGTCTACCACGACGACTTCCCCCTCAATCCGATCATACCGGAAGGTACGATTCTCCCGCCTGAGATGGCAAAAACCAGAAAAGTAATCCCACTCCTTTCTTTTGACGTCCACAGCCCTTCGGGAAGGCTCACCATCTGCATTTTTGTAGGAAAACTCTATGGTTCTAAGTAGATATTGCTGGCTGCGGGAAAAGGAAAACGGATTGTCATCTGGTTTGGCATTCTTCTTTTTTTCTTGCTCAAGCCGGTACATCAAGTACCCGATGATGCAGGAAAACACGATAAAAAGCATTGGGTCCATAAGCCACCTCTTGAAAAGTGGTGATTGTATTTATTTTGGTCGCCATAGTGCTGACGTAGATCAATAAGACAGCCTTCGGCCTGGCCTGATGGATAGATAGTTAATACGTAGTATGAGTGGGCAACGCCCACCTCCTAGAGAAATGCGGGCTGTAGCGGAGTTGTGCGCCCCCAGAGCGCAGAGAGCGGGGCAGTGCTGAACCTGAGTGCTGGAGAGTGGGGTGAGCAATACCCACTTCCTAGAGAAATGCGGGCTGCAAGGCAGGAGGTCAATGAAAACCCACCAGCATGACAGGCTTGGAAGTGGTAGCATTAACGCTACTCCTTACCAGGTGAGGCAGGTATTGCTGGCCATCGATCGCATGGAGGAAAAAAGCGATGGGTAAACCCACCGACAAATACACCTACCGGGTAACGTGGTCCGAGGAAGACCAGGAACACGTCGGCCTGTGTGCTGAATTCCCCAGCCTGAGCTGGCTGGAAGATGACCCGATCGCGGCCTTGTCCGGCATCCGTAAACTGGTATCAGAGACCATTGACGATCTACGCAAGGACGACGAACCCATTCCAGAACCGTTTTCCATTCGGGAATACAGCGGCAAGGTGTTGATAAAGACCGGCCTCGAGGCCGGCGTCACTGCCGATGACAACGAGTTATTTAGTGATGGTACAGCGTGAAGTCATGGTCAAACCAGAGCACGTAAAAAACATCCTTTACGCGATAACCCACCATGGGGCGTTTGCCGTGATATCGAAAGGCAATAAAGTCATCGACCTCATCGGTGATGAAGGGAGGAATAGCGGCTTTGACAGAACTCCTGGCAATCTTCTCAGTACCCAGACCGTGCCGGTGTTGCTGCTTTATCTCGTTCCAGGTAACACCCTTGCGCCGGAACATGGCGTCAGCGAACATCGCTTTATTGTCTTTGTCCAACCCGGACAGGCAGTATTTACCGGGCTGAAGGCGTTCCAGGGAGAACACGGGCGGACGCTGGTCATAATTGACGGTCTCTGACGCGCTGACCAAATGACCACGACCCGGCTCGGGTGCCTTTATCGCCTTGCGATGCCTGGCCATAATCAGTGAATCCGTGTGGTGAAATAGGCCTGAATTTCAGTAAGCGGAATAACCCCGGCTTGTCGTTCATTGTTCAGCCAAGGCGGCTCATCATGAGTCATGTTGCGAAGCTTCCAGGCAGAAAACTGACCAAACACCTCATACACCTCGGCCACCAGCTCATACTCATTACTGACCAGCAAGGCTGGATCGAACTGCCCTGGCTCGTAACGAATATGCCCTTTACCGTACTTTTTGAACTCATGGTAAAGCAGGGGAACCACAGGCCCGTGCGCCCATGCCTCTAACGAATCGTTAAATAAAGGTTTGCCCTGGTTGAGGGCGACGAAAAACCCCTGGGCATAATAGACCAGCTTCTGGAGCTTCATGTTGGTAATACCGTCACCGTCGTGAAGGTCATCCAGAAATAGAAAACAGTTGGCTATATCAAATACACAGGCCATAAATTTTTCTCCCCCCTTTGGTCTGGTTATAGCCACGAGCGGCGGCGGAGTCTAGCACTTTCGGTTGTCTGGCGCCATACAGAACAAGGTTATCGTTTGGAATTTATTTACCTTCAGCGCCTCAAAACCCAAACCCCAACTGCCCGTCCGGATAAAAACTGTTAATGATGTTGCGAATATGCCGCTCAGTAATGCTGAACAGCTCAGCGATG
>JAQFVO010000972.1 GCA_027942505.1 Endozoicomonas sp.
CACACTTCCTCATTCCCTTCCAATAAGCAGCTGCAGCCTTAGTCAAGACTTTCCGATTTGAAAAAAAGCGCCCATACACAGCCGAAAATTCCTCCTTGAATATAATGAAGCTGTTACGGGGTCGTTTCACAAAACCTCTGTCATTGAAATGGTTTCTATCGGGCATTGTGCATCTGCGGGTGGCGGTTTGTTTTGCCGACTTGATACCAGCGAGTACCGCGCTCTTGGGTAGAGTGAAGATACCCTTTGACTTATGTTCTGATCGAATTGGAGGTAATGAACAATTCGGCGAGCGCTCAATGGTATTCATCAGAAAAAGCCACAATTAACAAAAGTCTCACATGGACTCCAATACTCATACAAAAGTTCCGCTGATCCCTCATTGACAGTTTATTCAGACGATTTACCCACATTAATCACAGCTTATCCACAGCTTAAATTTACCTGCACAAACCGTTATAATCCGTTCCTGTTTTTTTCCCCCCTGTCGCTCACAGGGAAAACCATGCCAGGGAAACTAATCCGACAATTGCTCGCTCAATGCCTCAACCATTTGCATTTGAGCCAAGAGGTAAAACAGTGACTTCCCAGTGCACACCCGATACGAATACTTTCCAGGGGTTGATTTTTGCCCTGCAACAATTCTGGGCCCAACAAGGCTGCGTCATCATGCAACCGCTGGATATGGAAGTGGGTGCCGGGACATTCCACCCTGCCACCTTCCTGCGCGCTATCGGCCCGGAAAACTGGAACGCCGCCTACGTTCAGCCCAGCCGCCGTCCTACTGACGGTCGCTATGGTGAAAACCCAAACCGATTACAACATTACTACCAGTTCCAGGTAGTGATGAAACCATCACCCGACAACCTTCAGGAACTCTATCTGGAATCGCTGGCCCGACTGGGCATAGACCCACTGGTGCATGACCTGCGCTTTGTTGAAGACAACTGGGAGTCTCCCACGCTCGGTGCCTGGGGACTTGGCTGGGAGGTGTGGATGAATGGTATGGAGGTCACCCAGTTCACCTACTTCCAGCAGGTTGGGGGGATTGAGTGCTACCCTGTCACCGGTGAAATCACCTATGGGCTTGAGCGCCTAGCCATGTACATTCAGGGTGTGGATAACGTTTACGACCTGGTCTGGACCATTGGTCCACAGGGTCCGGTGACCTATGGAGACGTCTTCCATCAACAGGAAGTGGAGATGTCTACCTTCAACTTTGAACACGCCGACACCGAAGAACTGTTCCAACAGTTTGATTTTTACGAACGTGAATCGCAAAAACTGGTCGCTATCGACCTGCCGCTGCCCGCCTACGAATACGTACTAAAAGCGTCGCATACTTTTAACCTGCTGGACGCTCGTCATGCCATCTCGGTTACCGAACGTCAGCGTTTTATCCTGCGCGTCAGAACTCTGGCCAGAGCCGTTGCCAAGGCGTATTTCGACAAACGACAATCGCTTGGTTTCCCCATGGCCGATGAAGCTATCCGCAATGAAGTCCTGGCACAGCTCGCGCAGGAGGAAAAATAATGAGTACTTCTGTTAACCGCAACACCGCCGACTTCCTGGTAGAGCTGGGTACCGAAGAGCTGCCGCCAAGGGCACTGAAAACCCTCAGCGAAGCGTTCACCCAGGGCGTTATTGCCGGGCTGGAAAAAGCGCAAATCAACTTTAACAGCTGTGAATCGTTTGCTGCCCCCCGTCGTCTGGCGCTGTTGATTACCGGTCTGGATACCGCCCAGCCGGACCAGCACCTTGAGCGCAAAGGGCCGGCCGTGGCTGCCGCTTACGATACTGAGGGCAACCCCAGCAAGGCAGCGCTCGGTTTTGCCCGTGCCAATGGTGTCTCTTTTGCCGACCTTGAGCAGGAAGATACACCCAAAGGTGCATGGCTGGTCTATCGCTCGGTGAAAAAGGGTGAGGCTACTGGCAATCTGCTCGGGCAGATTGTCAGCGACGCCCTGAACAATCTGCCCATTCCCAAGCGCATGCGCTGGGGAACCCGGCGAACTGAGTTTGTCCGGCCGGTGCAATGGTTGCTGATGCTGTTTGGTGAGCAGGTGATTGATTGTGAAATCCTCGGCCTGAAAGCGGGCAACACCACCCGTGGTCACCGCTTCCATGCCAACCAGAGCATCACCATCACCAACCCGGCTGAATACGCAGCAACCCTGCGCGAGCAGGGTAAGGTAATCGCCAGTTTTACTGAGCGTCAGGAGGTTATTCGTGCCCAGGTGGAACAGGTTGCTGCATCCATTGATGGCAGTTGCATCATTGACCCGGACCTGCTTGATGAAGTCACTGCACTGAATGAGTGGCCTTGTGCCCTGGCGGGCCGCTTTGATGATGCGTTTCTTTCCGTGCCATCCGAAGCACTGATCTCTTCCATGAAAGGCCATCAAAAATATTTCCACGTTGAAAACGACGATGGTCATCTTTTGCCTTACTTTATTACCGTCGCCAATATCGACAGCCGTGAACCGAGTCTTGTGGTTGCCGGTAATGAAAAGGTAATTCGCCCACGATTGGCCGATGCCAAATTTTTCTACGACACTGATCGTAAAAAAACACAAGACGAGCGTCGTGAAAAACTTAAGTCGATTATTTTTCAGGCGCAACTGGGTTCGGTTTCTGCCAAGACTGACCGTATTGCACGTCTATCGTCTTATATTTCACAAAGTGAAAACGGTGACGGTAAACTGGCCGAGCGTGCCGGGCAGCTGTGCAAGTCCGACCTGGTTTCCGAGATGGTGCTGGAGTTTCCAGAACTGCAGGGAATCATGGGCCAGTACTATGCCAGTAACGACGGCGAACATCCGGAAGTAAGCAAGACACTGTATGAACAGTACATGCCCCGCTTTGCCGGTGATCAGCTGCCCTCCACCCTGACCGGCTGCGCGGTGGCGATTGCCGACAAGGTGGATACCATCGTTGGCATTTTCGGCATCGACCAGCTCCCCACTGGCAGCAAAGACCCATTCGCCCTGCGACGGGCCAGTATTGGCGTGTTACGCATTATCGTCGAGAAAAAACTCAATCTTGATCTGGAAGCACTGATTGAGCAGGCCGCTGCCGGCTACCAGGAACAGGGTATAGACCTGCCTGCAAAAGAGCGACTGAACCAGACCGCCTTGAACTATATGCTTGAGCGTTTTGATGCCGCTTACCAGGAAGACGGCGTGGCGGTGGAGATAATCAATGCCGTCAAGGCTCTGCGCCCAACGCGCCCGCTGGACTTTGATCGGCGTATCAAGGCCATCAGCCGCTTTAATGCCATGGATGAAGCCGATGCCCTGGCCAGTGCCAACAAACGTGTGTCGAACATTCTGGCCAAAGCGGGTGATATCATCATTCCGGATGTGCTGGATGAAACCCTGCTTAGCGAGGCGGCCGAAAAGGAGCTGGCGCAGATCCTCTTTGCCAAGAAGCAGGAGATCGCCCCGGAGTTGGCCGAAGGTCGCTATGGTGCGGTGATGGAAAGCCTCGCGGCACTGAAAGAGCCGGTGGACCGTTTCTTTGACCAGGTGCTGGTCAATGCCGACGATGAAGCGGTCCGCCTGAACCGATACGCTCTGCTCAGGCAGTTGCGCAGTCTGTTCCTGCACGTTGCCGATATCTCCTTGTTGCAAAAATCTTAGGCACACAAATGACCATCGTCTTTATATAAAACGACCATGGTCTTTTAATGATTGCTCTCCTGCGTTGGAGCCAAAGCAATAAATGACCAGACTTGTGATCCTTGACCGCGATGGCGTCATCAATGAAGATTCTGACAACTACATTCGCAGTGCTGAGCAATGGCTACCCATTCCCGGTAGTATTGATGCCATTGCCAGGCTGTCGCAGGCGGGTTTTACGGTGGTGGTGGCCACCAACCAGTCAGGCCTGAGCCGGGGCTACTTCAGCCAGGAGCAGCTTAACGCCATGCACGACAAGCTAATCCGTCTGGTGGTTGCCCAGGGCGGCAGGATTGGTGGTATCTACGTCTGCCCACACGGTCCTGACGATCACTGCCAGTGTCGCAAACCGGCCACCGGGCTGATCAGGCAGATATTCCGGGATTACCCTGCGCAGCCAGCTGAGACCTGGTTGGTGGGTGACTCACTGCGCGATTTGCAGGCAGGGGTTGGCAGTGGCTGCAAAGCTGCCCTGGTGCTCACCGGGAAAGGACGCAAAACCCGGGCACTTCTCGAAGCGCATCCTGAACAACTGGCCACAGGCAATGATGTGCCTGTTTATAACGATCTAAGCAGCTTTGTAGAAGAGTTGCTTGCCGAGGGATTTTAATGTCATCAGCTCCCACACGGGTAAAACGAACCACGCTCTCAGCCATTAGAACCGTCCTTTTCTATTCCGCGTTTGCACTGTGGACGGCGCTCTGGTCGCTGCTCATCGTGTTGTGCGCTTACCCCTTTTCTATTCGCAACAGGCATCGGATTTTTATTCGCACCTGGGCTGTTGTAGCAATCAACTTGTGTCGTTTAATTTGCGGCATCCGCTGGCAGGTCAAAGGCAGAGAACACATTCCTGACACGGCCTGTGTGGTGATCAGCAACCATCAAAGCACCTGGGAGACGTTTTTTCTGCAAACGCTGCTGAGTCCGCAAACTCAGGTGGTCAAACAAGAGCTGCTGCAAATCCCTTTTTTTGGCTGGGCACTGAAGGCCATTAACCCGATTGCTATCAATCGGAAAAATGCCCGTCGAGCGCTGGAGCAAGTGCGGGAGCAGGGTAAAGTGGCACTGGCAAAAGGTATCTGGGTGCTTATTTTTCCCGAAGGCACACGGACACCATCGGGTACTCTGGGCAAGTTTTCCCGTGGTGGCGCCGGGCTGGCCAAGGCGGCATCGGTCGATGTTCTGCCCGTGGCGCACAATGCCGGCACCTGCTGGCCAAACAAATCATGGCTGAAACACCCGGGAACCATTCAGGTTGACATCTGCCCGGTGATCAATACTGAACACCTGTCCGTTGCCGAAGTGAACGATGCGGCTCAACACAGTATCGATCAGGCTCTGAAAAAAATGCCCTGATCTCGGGCTTTGGCGTTCTGTTGTTTTTCTGGGATTTATCATTTTTCCCCACGCGGTTCGGTGGGGCTTTACATTGGCTCTTTTACTGCATGTATCGTTCGATCAGCAAAATCATAATGTGAATGACTTTGATGTGAATCTCCTGAATTCGATCCGCGTAGCCAACGTGTGACACCCGAATCTCCACATCGGCCGTACCGGCCATCTTTCCCCCATCCTTGCCTGAGAGCAGAATAACCTGCATGCCGTTGGCCCGGGCCGCTTCTACGGCACGGATGATGTTGCCGGAGTTACCGCTGGTACTGATGCCAAGCAGCACATCCCCTTCCCTGCCAACGGCTTCGACGTAGCGGGAAAACACATACTCGTAGCCAAAGTCGTTGGCGACACAGGAGAGGTGACTGGGATCCGAGATGGCAATGGCAGGGTAACCCGGACGATCATCCCGAAAACGACCGGTCAGCTCCTCGGCAAAGTGCATGGCGTCGCAGTGTGAGCCGCCATTGCCGCAGGAGAGTACTTTGCCTCCGGCTTTGAAACGTTCACTGATAAGTCGCGCTGCCCGGTCAATGGCGTCAAGGTTGGCGTCATCAGCCAGAAAGCGGCTCAGTACTGTGGCGGCTTCTTCCAGCTCATGGCGAATCACGGTGTGGTATTGGGCAGACATAAAACGGGATACCGACAAGAAAGAGTGGTAAAAAAAGTGCCGGTCAATGCCGGCACCTGAAGACAGGATCAAATATCCAGATTGGCCACATTCAGCGCATTACTTTCAATAAAATCCCGTCGTGGCTCCACATGGTCGCCCATCAGGGTATTGAAGATCTGGTCGGCGGCAATGGCATCATCGATGGTCACCCGCAGCATGCGCCGCACATCCGGGTCCATGGTGGTTTCCCAGAGCTGATCCGGGTTCATCTCACCCAGCCCCTTGTAACGCTGAATGTAGTGACGTTTGGTGGACTCATTCATCAGCCACTCCAGTGCCTCCTCAAAGGAGCCAATATCGCGCTTGCGCTCACCCTTCTGGATAAAGGCACCCTCCTCAATCAGCCCTTGCAGCTCGCCACCGAGGGCAACGATTTTGCCGTAGTTGGTTGACGCGAAGAAGTCCACGTTCCAGCGATAGTCGGTCGGTACGCCATGAGCAGTGATGGTCACGGCCGGCAGCCAGGCATTATGTTCCTTGTCTTCAACTACCCGAAATGCCAGAGTGCTCCCGGACAGTTTGAGTTTTTCCACGCGGGCGCTGAGCTGTGTGACCCACTCTTGCATCACCTGCTGATCGGCCAAGCTGTCAACAGTGATGGCAGGCATGTAGATCATCTCCCGCAGCACATCCACCGGGTAGACCCGGGAGAGCCGGTTGGCCAGCGCGTGCACTTCACGGAACTCTTTGACCAGCTCCTCCAGAGAGTGATCGGCAATGCCCGGTGCATTCTCATTCACGTGCAGGCTGGCGTTTTCCAGGGCGGACTGGGTCAGGTAGCCATCCAGTGCGGTATCGTCCATCAGGTACTGCTCCTGCTTGCCACGTTTCACTTTGTACAGCGGCGGCTGGGCAATGTAGATATAACCACGCTCAATCAGCTCCGGCATCTGGCGGAAAAAGAACGTCAGCAGCAAGGTGCGAATGTGGGAGCCGTCCACATCGGCATCGGTCATGATGATGATGTTGTGGTAGCGCAGTTTGTCGATATTGAACTCAGTGCGGCCGATGCCACAGCCTAACGCCGTGATCAGAGTGCCGACCTCCTGAGAGGAGAGCATCTTGTCAAAGCGGGCCTTTTCCACGTTCAGGATTTTACCTTTCAGTGGCAAAATGGCCTGAGTCTTACGGTTACGACCCTGCTTGGCGGAGCCACCGGCAGAGTCACCCTCGACAATGTAGAGTTCTGACAGGGCCGGATCTTTTTCCTGACAGTCTGCCAGCTTGCCAGGCAGACCGGCGATATCCAGTGCGCCCTTGCGCCGCGTCATCTCCCGAGCCTTGCGCGCCGCTTCCCGTGCCCTGGCCGCGTCGAGCATTTTTCCGACCACAGCTTTGGCTTCCTGGGGGTTCTCGATCAGGTAGTCGGCCAGGTATTTGCCCATCTCCTGCTCCACCGCCGCTTTCACTTCGGAAGAGACCAGTTTGTCCTTGGTCTGGGAGGAGAATTTAGGGTCTGGCACTTTGACCGAGATGATAGCGGTCAGACCCTCCCGGGCATCGTCCCCGGAGGTGGTCACCTTGGCATTTTTCTGGAACCCTTCACGCTCGATATAGCCGTTCAGATTGCGCGTCAGAGCGGCACGGAAGCCCGCCAGGTGGGTGCCACCGTCGCGCTGGGGAATGTTGTTGGTGAAGCAGAAGATGCCTTCCTGAAAGCCATCATTCCACTGCATGGCCACTTCTACGCCAATGCCATCATCGCGGGTGATATCGAAATGGAAGACCTTGTTGATGGTGGTCTTGTTCTGATTAAGGTGCTCCACGAATGCCCTGAGACCACCGTCGTACCTGAAGTCATCCACTTTACCGGTACGTTCGTCAGTCAGCTGGATATAGACACCAGAGTTCAGGAATGACAGTTCACGCAGGCGCTTGGCCAGAATGTCGTAGCTGAACTGAATATTGGAGAAGGTCTCCGGTGAGGGAATAAAGGTGACCTCGGTGCCAGTGGCGTCCGTTTCACCGATCACTTTCAGCGGCTCTTGTGGTACGCCATGCTGGTAAATCTGCTGATGCACCTGCCCGTGTCGACGAATGGTGAGCTTCAACTGGCTGGACAGCGCATTCACCACAGACACACCAACGCCGTGCAGACCGCCAGAAACCTTGTAGGTGTTGTCATCGAACTTACCACCGGCATGCAGTACGGTCATGATAACTTCGGCGGCAGAGACGCCTTCTTCCTCGTGGATATCCACGGGGATACCACGGCCGTTGTCCTTGACGGTGATGGACTCATCAGGATGGATAATGACCGATATTTTGTCGCAATGACCTGCCAGCGCTTCGTCAATGGAGTTATCGACCACTTCAAAGACCATATGGTGCAGACCGGTACCATCGTCGGTGTCACCAATGTACATCCCCGGGCGCTTGCGGACAGCATCCAGGCCTTTAAGGACCTTGATGTTGGATGCGTCGTAATTTTGTTCACTCATGTTCTATCTCCAAAGACTCAGCCCGGCAAATGCTCTGCTGACCAGGATGCTCATCCATTGTTATTTGCCCATGTTTCACGTGAAACATTTTTACGTCGGTGTCGGGCAGCCAGCAATTTGCCAATGCGCCTTTATCCACACAGGTGATAAAGGTCTGGCATTTCATGGTTTGAAATAATTGACACAGTTTTTGCCGATTGGGGATATCCAGTTCTGATGGCAGGTCATCAACCAAAAAGATGCACTGCTTGTTTTGCAGCTCCTGGTACAAGAAGCCCTGTGCCAGCTTCAGTGCACAGACCACCAGCTTTAATTGTCCCCGGGAGAGAATATCAACGGCACTGCCCTTCCCCACCCGAATGCGTAAATCAGCCCTTTGCGGCCCGGCGTGTGTGTAGCCGGAACGCATATCCCGTTCCAGGGCACTGGTCAGGACTTCCTGTAAAGATCGATCCCTGTCCCAACCGCGATAATACTGAATGGTCAGATTGCTCAAATCGCTCAATTCAGACAACACCCGGTTAAAGACGGGTGTCAGCTTCTGGATGTATTCGCCACGCAACTGGTCAATGACAGTAGCCGCCTTTTCGAATTCAAGGTTCCAGGAAGTCAATTCAAAGTCGTTTATTCTACCATGTCGGAGCAGACTGTTCCGCTGTTTCAACGCTTTCTGCATGCGCTTCCACAGCGGGAAAAAGTCCTGGTGTTTCACGTGAAACACACCCCAATCGATAAAATTCCGCCGTAACTTGGGCGACCCTTCCAGCAAACTGAACGTGTCCGGATTGATCACCTGTAAAGGTAACAGCCGGGCCAGCTCTGCGGTTGATTTCAGGCTTTCACCAGAGACCCGGATCTGGCGAGTCTCTTCCTGTGCGTTGCGTGAGACGCCCACTGGAATAACTTGAGAATTGGTACCAATACGCCCAAAAACGGTGCACTCCCGGGCATCCCTGTTGATCACCGGTTTTATGCGACTGGTGCGAAAAGACCGGGCGACCCCCAGGATGTGAATTGCTTCGAGTACGCTGGTTTTACCACTACCGTTCAGTCCATAGAGGACGTTGACCGCGGGAGAGAGTTGCAGGGTCACCGGAGCAAGGTTGCGAATGGCGGTAATGGTGAGTTGCTGAATCATATTCTTTTCATTTCCCAGCTTTTCCAGCCCAGCCGGACCGTGTCGGTGACTGACCAGAGTCAGTCACCGAGTGCCAGGGACTCTAGAGCCTCATGGGCATAACCACATAAGTAGAGTCACCTGTTTCAGACTCTTCGAGCAGCGCACTGCTGTTAGGGTCGGACAGGATCATTTTGATCGAATCACCCGACAATACCGAGAGCACATCCAGCAGGTAACTGACGTTAAAGCCAATCTCCATGGAATCGCCATGGTAGGCGAGGCTCAACTCCTCTTCGGCCTCTTCCTGTTCCGGGTTGTTGGCAATCACCTTGAGTTGACCGTCAGAAAGAATCAGACGGATACCACGGTATTTCTCATTGGAGAGGATAGAGGCACGCTGGAAAGACTGGCGCAACATCTGCCGATCGCCAACAATGATTTTGTTGCCCCCTTTGGGAATAACCCGCTCGTAATCGGGGAACTTGCCGTCGACCAGTTTCGAGGTGAACATAAAGTCACCAGTTTTGGCGCGGATATGGCTGGCGCCCAGAGTGATATGAACACTCTCCCCGCCTTCGGTAAGTAATCTGGCCATCTCCAGAATACCTTTGCGCGGGACGATCACCTGGTGCTTTTCCAGTTGATTGATGTCGCCATCGGTACTGCACATGGCCAGGCGGTGTCCATCGGTCGCGACAGCCCGCAGGCAGTTCTGACTCACTTCCAGCAGCATGCCATTGAGATAGTAACGAACGTCCTGCTGAGCCATGGCAAAGGCTGTACGATCGATCAGGCGACGCAGCCGTGCCTGGTCGATGGTGAACGATACCGAGCCCGGCTCTTCCTCTATATTGGGAAATTCATTGGCAGATAGCGTCGACAAGGTGAAGCGCGAACGGCCGGCCTTGACCTTCACCTTCTGATCGTCCTGTTTTATCTCGATCAGGGTGTTTTCTGGCAAGGACTTACAGATGTCCATCAGTTTACGTGCCGGAACGGTTATCTCACCGGCCTGCGCGCCTGCTTCGACGGCCACCCGACCAACCAGCTCAACCTCCAGATCGGTACCGGTCAGGGAGAGCTGATCACCCTCAACCACCATCAGCACGTTGGACAGCACTGGCAGTGTGTGTCTGCGCTCCACCACACCGGCAACCAGTTGCAGTGGTTTCAGCAATGCTTCCCGATTAATGGTAAATTTCATCGCTTTCCTTTCTCTTGGCTAGACAAGGTATGCACCGCATCCCTGTTGAAATTGAAGTTAACTTGTCAGCGACCGCAACAGATTTTTGTAATCGCTTTTGATTTCGTTGTCGATTTCCACCAGCTCTTTCACTTTACGACAGGCATGGAGCACGGTGGTGTGATCGCGACCGCCGTAAGCGTCACCGATTTCCGGCAAGCTGTGGCTGGTCAGCTCTTTGGACAGCGCCATGGCAATCTGTCTGGGCCTGGCCACGGAGCGACTGCGGCGTTTGGAGAGGATATCCGCCACTTTAATCTTGTAATACTCAGCAACTGTACGCTGGATATTATCGATACTGACCTGTTTGTCCTGCAACGCCAGCAGATCTTTCAGAGACTCTCGTATCAGGTCAATATCAATACTGCGCCCCATAAAGTGAGCACTGGCAATGACGCGCTTGAGAGCCCCTTCAAGCTCACGAACATTGGAGCGAATCCGCTGAGCAATAAAAAATGCCGCCTCGTGGGGCAGTTCCACTTTTTGCTGGCCGGCCTTTTTCATTAAGATAGCCACCCTGGTTTCCAGCTCTGGCGGCTCCACGGCCACCGTCAGGCCCCAGCCGAAACGTGATTTGAGACGCTCTTCCACCCCGCTGATCTCTTTGGGGTAACGGTCACAGGTCAGAATCATCTGCTGGCCGCCTTCAAGCAGGGCGTTGAAGGTATGAAAAAACTCTTCCTGGGAGCGCTCTTTGCCAGCGAAAAACTGAATATCGTCAATCAGCAGCGCGTCCACCGAGCGGTAGTATTTTTTGAAATCATTGATGGCATTGAGCTGCAACGCCTTAACCATATCCGCGACAAAACGCTCAGAGTGGAGATAAACGACTTTGGCGTTGCGATTCTGCTTGACCAGAAAATTGCCGACCGCCTGCATCAAGTGTGTTTTACCCAGACCAACACCGCCGTATAAAAACAGTGGGTTGTAGGAAGCACCCGGATTCTCCGCCACCTGTCGTGCTGCCGCCAGGGCCAGTTGGTTGGACTTACCTTCAACAAACGTCTCAAAAGTAAAACCGGTGTTGAGCGAACTGTGATGCTTGATGGCGCCTTCCACCTCAACCTGACGGGGAACCACCAGCTCCTCCGACGTCTCTGCAGCCGGCTCTTTCAGCGGATTAATCTTGAACTGGCCAAGCTCGGCGTCTGTGGAGAGTTCATCCTGCCCTCCTGAGAGCTCGGCATGGGGAATCGTTTCGCGGTCAGCCTCCAGGACCTGGGGCAACGTGGCAACCAGCTCGTTGGCCAGTGACGAACGATGGAGTGTGACCGGTTCTGGCGCGCTTTGTACTGGCTCTTCAACCACCGTCGGGACAACAGCAGCCTCCTTGGCAACTGCCGGCTGCCGGTCGCCAGAGCGCCTGCTCAGGGAGGGAGGACGACGGTTAGACACCGCCAGGGCAACGGCCGGGGCGTCACCATCGGACAACTCGTCGAGAATTTCTTCAATCCTGGGGAGGAACTTCTCCTTCACCCAGTCGGCAACAAAACGGTTGGGGGCCAACAGACACAGGTCGTGCGCATCCCCCATCACTTTCAGGGGACGAATCCAGGTATTGAACTGCTGTGACGACAGTTCATCCTGCAAGATATCAATGCATTTTTGCCAGAGCTCAAGGGGCACGGCACACTCCTGATACAAATCGGATAACACTGAAGCCGGTCAGACCGCCCCGGTGCACAATGTCAGGTCGAAAAAAAGACCGGATGGAAATTGTATCCTTTCTGGAAAAAGTTATCCACATATGGGTTTTGCCGGACTCACTTACAAAAACCACAATTTATTTATATAAATTAATAGTTTAACAATTTAAACAGGCAATTCCACGGGTGTTTATTACGACGCTGTTGGCTGTGGACAGCCCAGTTGATGAAGAGCCGTAAGCCCTCTGGTTTACCTGTGAGTAAATGGTGGAGGGATCTCGCTGTGGATAAGGGCATCTGTTATCCACAAGTCATCCCAATCAAAGGAACAGCATACGATGGGGTTGTGTACAACTTCATGCACATGAGCAAAAGCTTGCCGTTACTGGGCTACAGACAGTTATCCACAGAAAAATCGCTCAATAATAATTACATCTATATCAAATAAAAAAGCTTTTTAAGAGATAAGATATTTTAATATTATTGATAAGCGCACCGAAAAAAAATTGAACTGCCCTGTGTATAACAATCTCTATATAAAAGAAGCACTATCGTAAGAGTGTTGTTCCTGCCCCACTTCTTGACAGATGCAAATTGACGCTAACCCCGCAATTCCTTAGAATGCCCGTCTTTTGTAAATCCATCTAACGAGTAATCACGATGAAAAGAACGTTCCAGCCAAGCATCCTCAAGCGCAAACGCACCCATGGCTTTCGTGCCCGCATGGCCACCAAAAACGGCCGCGCCGTTATCAATCGCCGTCGTGCCAAGGGACGCAAGCGTCTGTCAGCCTGATCTGCGCCTGCGGTCACAAACGCCTGCAGCCATAAGAGAGCATCAATGTGAGCTTATCTTTTAGCCGTGAGTCACGGCTGCGCACTTCGGCTGATTTCAAACAGGTATTTGATATAACGGATATCAAGGTCTCCAGCAGACACCTTCTGATCCTGGCGAAACTGAACACGCTTGGCCGGGCAAGACTGGGACTGGTGGTTGCCAAGAAGACTATTCGTACTGCCGTTGGCCGCAATCGGGCCAAACGCCATATCCGGGAAACCTTCCGTCTGCAGCATGATGGCATGGGTAGCCTGGATATTGTCGTTCTGGTACGAAAAGGTTTCAGTGATCTCAACGACCGGGACCTGAACCTGCTACTCAACCAGCAGCTGCAAAGGTTGAATCGAAGGCTGCACGAGCGGGAAGCGGCGGCAGGGGCCAGACCTGATAAACATCCACCCTGAATAAAGGCACAGGTATGGCCAGACCAGCAGATATTCCCCGAGCATTACTGATTGGGCTAATCAAGATATATCGCTACGCGCTGAGCCCGTTGCTGCCCAGTCGCTGTCGCTTTTACCCCTCGTGCTCGGCCTATGGCCTGGAAGCCTTAAATCGTCATGGTTTTCTGACTGGTAGCAAACTTACCTTGCTCCGACTACTGAGGTGCCATCCCTGGCATCCTGGCGGGTTTGACCCGGTACCGGAAAAAGATTCTGGTGATCATCGGATACAATCAGACAATCATATTCATTCACCTGAATGTGTGGCCCGGAACTCATGGATTTCCAAAGAACACTCTTAATCGGTGCCATTGCTGTCGTTGGTGTCTTGACACTGCAGCAGTGGAATAAAGATTATCCCGGCACGTCGCCAACGACTGCCATCCCCCAATCCGTCTCCAGTAACCAGGCCGGTTCCGACCTGCCCGTGTTAAGCAGCGATAACACCATACCCGCCATCGACGACACAACGGCCAGCCCTTCGGCCGAACTGATCAGCGTCAGGACCAATACCATTGACGCACTGATCGACCCTGCCGGTGGTGATATCATCAGTCTGACCCTGCCTCAGTACCCTGCCGTGCTGCCCAACGAGGGTGAAGCAAGCATCCCGTTTCAGCTGCTGGTCAACAGCCCGGGTTGCCAGGGGGAGTTAACGTGCGTTTTCACCGCCCAGAGCGCCCTGGCTAAAACCGACGGCCCGGACGCCAGCAACAAACGTGGGGTTTACCAGGTCAAGGACATCAACTTCACCCTTGAGGACGGACAGGACACGGTAACGGTGGACCTGTTCAAGAGCAATGACGGGGTGGACATCACCAAAACCCTGACCTTCTACCGTGACCGTTATGACATCTCGGTGAACTACACCATCGTCAACAACAGTGACCAGGTGTGGCGTGACCAACTCTATGCCCAGCTCAAACGGGACAACTCCGAAGACCCCAGCCAGATCAACTCCAAGGCACCGATGAACACCTACCTCGGTGCCGCGGTGCGTTCCAATGACGAGCCGTACACTAAGCTGGCGTTTGACGAGATTGCCGAGGACCCTTTTGCTCAACAGGTCAAGGGTGGTTACGCTGCCATGCTGCAGCACTACTTTGTCAGCGCCTGGATTCCTGATCAGAACAAGGAGCACCACTACTACTCAAGGAAAGATCGTCAGGGCCACAATTTTGTCGGCTTCTACGATGCCCCCCTGGTGGTGCAGCCCGGTGAAACCGTGGAGACTGGTGCAACGCTCTACGTCGGCCCGAAAGATCAGGACAGTCTGAAGAAGCTCTCTGATGGTCTGGAACTAACCGTTGATTACGGCATGCTCTGGTTCCTGGCCCAGCCACTGTTTACCATTCTGACCTGGATTCACTCACTGGTGGGTAACTGGGGCTGGTCTATCATCCTGCTGACCGTGCTGGTCAAGGCGGTGTTTTACCCGCTCAACGCCACCAGCTTCCGCTCCATGGCAAAAATGCGCAAGCTCAGCCCCAAGCTGCAGGAGCTGAAAGAGAAGTACGGTGATGACCGCCAGAAAATGTCTCAGGCCATGATGGAGCTGTACAAGGAGGAGAAGGTCAACCCAATGGGCGGCTGTCTGCCGATCCTGGTGCAGATGCCGGTGTTTATCGCCCTGTACTGGACCCTGCTGGAGTCAGTGCAGTTGCGCCACGCACCCTGGCTGGGCTGGATTCATGACCTGTCCCAGATGGATCCATACTTCATTCTGCCGCTGATCATGGGCGCGTCGATGTTTATCCAGCAGATGCTGAACCCGACTCCGCCAGACCCTGTTCAGGCCAAGGTCATGAAGTTTATGCCGCTGATCTTCACCTTCTTCTTCCTGTTCTTCCCTGCCGGTCTGGTGCTGTACTGGGTAACGAACAACGTACTGTCAATCATTCAGCAGTACATCATTACCAAGCAAATCGAGAAAGAAGGCTAGGCCCTATTGCTGTAGCGGTTTTTCTGTCACATCACAGGAAAACCGCCCTCCCCTCCTGACCTGTCCCTTCCCTGTATCCTGTCAAGTTTTTATCTTCAGTTCGTTCTGCCACTTCCGATAAATGTTTGTAGCAAAAATATTTAACCTCAGGGCAACAGGATTATGATAAAGAAACTGATAAGTGCAGCCATTCTAAGCAGTGTTATCGGGAGCGTATCAGCCGATCCTGAATTGGGCTCGATGACCATGGCAGCCGGCGAGAGAGGCCTGTTCAGTGCCACTATTGCCATTGACGCAACAGCGTCCGAGATCAGTAATCAGAAACTGACTGTCAAGCTCGGCAGCATCACCGACTTCTACCGTCATAGCGTTGACTATAACCAGCAAATTGCCAGCCTGCGTTTCAAGGTAGTTAAAAACGAACAGGGTAAGCCGGTTATCCGCGTCTCTTCCGACCGCAAAATTGTCGGCAATGAGCTTAAAGCTGTGGTGAAAATGACCGTGGGCAGAAAAAAAATCTACGGTATCTACGATATCCACCTGGCATCCGACAAAAGCGGCCACCGTGTGACTTTCAACTTGCTGAACGCGCCTCATAACTCTCAGTCACAGCAGTTAGTTCAGAGCATGGCGGAACCCATCCCTGAGACCAAGCCGGCTATGGACCCTCAATTGGCTCCTTCCACGGCGAAAAAAGCTGCCCAAGTCAAGCTGGGAAAGAAACTGAAGGCTGCAGAGCAGGCATTGCCGCAATCTGAACCCGGTCTGGCAACGGATCAATACCGTGTGTCATCGGGTGAAACCATCAGTTCTATAGCCATGAAGCTGCTGCCGAGGTATCCGCAGGCCAGGAACTGGCAAGCTGTGATGAAACGTTTGGTCGCCAAGAACTCTGATGTGTTTGTTAATGGCGACATCAATCGCTTGCCAGCCAAGGCCGTGCTTGCCTTGCCCGGGCAGGATGACTTTGCCAGCAACGATGTGGACCTTGATGAACAGGCTTCTCAGATCAGTGAAATGGCTACTGCTGACACGACTGGCTATCAGGACTCTATGCCAATGTTGGAACCATCAGCACCCATCAGCATCGAGTCTGACGAGCAGTACATCGTGTCCAGGGGAGAAACTATTAGCTCTATTGCCAAGAAACTGACGCCTAAGTATCCAAGCGCTGAGGACTGGCAGGCGGTAATGGAGCAATTGGTCGCCATGAATCCTGAGGTATTTATTAACGGTGATGTCAATCGCTTACCAGCCGAGGCCACACTTGCCTTGCCGGGGCAGAATGACTTTGTCAGTAACGTCATGAGCGCTGATGAACCGGCTTCTCAAGTCAGTAAAATGGTTACTGCTGATACAGCTGACAATCAGGACAAGATGTCTGCATTTGAACCGTCGAAACCAATGGCTTTTGAGCAGGCACCGGAACCTTCTGATGGCGATACTGCGAGTCAATACGAGGTGTCATCGGGTGAGACGATCAGTTCTATTGCCATAAAACTGGCGTCCAGATA
>JAQFVO010000976.1 GCA_027942505.1 Endozoicomonas sp.
CAGATTGTAACGGGTTACCGCCAAACCAGCAGGCTCTACGAAGCAACCACTCAACAGTGGGCCAGAGATCAAATCAGGCCGTCGCTAAAAGCCATTGCCATAATCATCGGGCTGGGCGCTGCGGTCCACGTCGGCAGCAGCACTATTGCCCGGTTACTTGGAGCCACCAACGAGTTCGCAGCGTCAGAGGCTATCAGGGCCATGGACGTTTTTATGACCTTAACCCTCCTCACCTTTCCTGTGACGCTAGCCGCGTTTCAGCTGGCCGATATTTTCTACCCGCCTACGCTGCCCGAGTACGGTCTGATCCTTGCTTACGGTGCCAAGAGAAAGTTGCTGGACAAAAGAACGCAATATTACATAGAAAATGAACTGTTCTATAGCTTCTGGCGCAGTCCCAGCAGCAGCTCACTGATCAGCCTGCATAAGGTTCTGGATAAAGCGTTGCGCCTGCCTTTTTATTCCAAAGAACTGGTCTACGACAGAGAGAAAATTGTCCGGGCTCTGCGCAATTACTCGCCGGAATTACGTGAACGCCTACAACGCTTTGCCTACTCGGAACTGATTTACCAACGGTCTGATCATGTCATAGATGACACTCACTATCCGGTGTATTTTCAGGGTCCTCCGGGCACCGGGAAGACTCATGTGGCAAAACAACTGGCCGAAGCCATGGGGACCAACCTGGCCGTAGTGACTCTTGATGGCGCCACCATTGATGACATTGTCGGCTCTCCCGGTGACAAATCAGGCCGCCTCCTTGACGCTATCATTGCCAGAACCGAGTCCAGCCTGGATATTAACCATCACAACCAGATATTGCTGATTGATGAGTTTGACCGCCTGTTTATCTCGGGCAATGAAAAAGCCAAAGACATCCTGTCCTTTATGCTCAAACTGCTCGACCCAACCCAACGGTCGTTTTACAGCCACTACCTGAAAACAGATGTGCGCTTACCGGACACGATCATTCTCGCCGGCAACCGCGACATCCATGCTCTGAGCGCCCACGACCCCGAGCTTGAGGCAATGGCTTCCAGGCTTGATAAGGTCGTGTTTGCCGGCTTTAGTGCCGAATCCAAAAAAACCATCGCCGCCGAAACCATGATTCCTAACAAGGAGCAACGCTTTCGATCGACCGGACGCGATTTAGCCGAATTCACCCTTCCTGAAGCTGGTCATGACATGATCAATGCCTTTATCGAAACCGATACCGACCCCGGCCTGCGCTCACTGGAAAGATACGTGGCATACGTGTTTGAAAGCTTTGTCCACGCCATCGGTGAGGCAAGTCTTTCAGCAGATACCACGGAACAGGCCACAGACGACATTGAAGACAACCTATATGTGCCTGCTATGTGATCATTGTTGATCAGCTGCGGCGACGCTCCATGCCCTATTGAGGGACCATCAGGCGAAAGTTCCCGGCAGATGCCGTTGATCTGAAACCCTATGTTCGTGAACTTTTAAAAATTTACATAGTCGAACAGTCAAGACTTATAAAATTTTAATATGGCGAATAACTATGAATAGATACTTCCTGATAAGCTTTTTCACACTGCTTTCCATCCTTAGCAGTGCTTCCGCTAATGAAACCACCGTAACACCGGAAAAATTACACATCAGCTCCTTGCGCGAATACATGGCCAGCAATCGCTTTTTCGACCGCATCCGCCCTGTAACTTCTGAAGACTCCGTTGAAGCCACTGTTCACGCCAGCCGTTCAGAAGCCCAGGGGCATTACAACTGGATCAAACGCGAATACCCGCTTTACACCTCTCTTCCCTATCTCGCCTACTATTCAACGCTGTTTGCTGGCGGCGTTTTAACAAGCCGTTACCACCAGAGCATTACCAACTATTTTAATAACAGCTCCCCAGCGGTTCATATTGCTGGTTTATCCATCTTTAGTGCCGGGCTTGGGGTGACCATGGTTACGGTCGCACCCTTCTTAATGAACACCTATTACGGAATTTTTGCACCGACACTGCCAGAGCGAAATCTGGTTTTGGATTATGGCGCAAAAAAACATTTTCTGGACGAGCGCACTCAGCACTACATTGAAGACGAGCTGTTCTATAGCTTCTGGCGCAGCCCGAGCAGTGAAGCACTGAATCGCTTACAGAAAATTCTGGATAAAGCACTGCGACTGCCTTTCTACTCAAAAGAACTGACCTTTAATGAAGATAAAATCGATAATGCCCTGCAGTTCTACCCTCCTGGAGTGGCAGAACAGCTGAAACAGTTCGCCTACTCCGAGCTGATCTATCAACAGACTGACCGAACTCTGCATGACAGCCACTACCCCGTCTATTTTTATGGTGAACCAGGCACCGGTAAGACGTTTGCAGCCAAACAACTGGCCGAGGCCATGGGCACCAACCTGGCGGTAGTCACGCTTGACGGTGCAACCATTGACGATATTGTCGGCACCCCCTTTGAGAGCATCGATGCCAAAGCTGGCAGAATCCTTGATGCTCTCGTAGCCCGCACCAGCTCCAGTCAGGATATCAATCACCATAATCAGATTCTTTTGATTGATGAGTTTGACCGGCTGTTTCTCTCTGGCAATGAAAAAACTAAAGACGTACTTTCGTTTATGCTGAAATTGCTCGACCCGGCTAACCGCTCTTTTTACAACCCTTACCTGAAGACCGATATCAGGTTACCGGATACCATCATTCTTGCCGGCAATCAGGATATTCACGAACTAAGTGCCCAAGACGCAGAGCTAAAAGCCATCGCCTCAAGGCTTGATAAAGTAACTTTTCCGGGATTTGACCGGGAAGCAAAAAGAAAAATTGTCGACAACGTGATGATTCCCGCCAAGGTGAAGCTCTACCAGTCCGGCGGTGGCCCACTGTCACACTTTACTCTGCCGGCCCGGGGCCATGAAATGATTATGGAATTTATTGATGAGGACCAAGACCCCGGCCTGCGCTCCCTGGAAAAGTATGTGGCTAAAGTGTTTGAGCAATTTGTCAGAGGAGTGGCACCTAGAAGTAAGATTACGTCACACTGAGACTTGAATCACCCGCAATAACAGGAACCACGAAGCACAAAAAGGAAAATTCCTTCTTCGTGGTTCAAAATCAATTGATAGTTGCTTAAGAACAAACACCGTGAATCATTTACCTTGCATTCCATTCAGCGTTTAACTTGTCCTTACGACCAAAATATATTTTTTCTTCATCGAACTTTTTTTCCTGACCGGATCAAAATTGCATTAAGAGCCATTGGAAATATGGCCACTGAGTGCAAATGATACAAATAGCAGGAATAACATGAATATTATTAACAAATGTGTGCCATCACTGAAGAATTCTCTACAAAAGTCGTCGAATTCAGGAAAGCCTGAGGGGGGCGCATTTTTATCTCGAACGGTGAAGTCTGAATTCCTGCGTTCGGATCTCAGAACTTTCAAAGAACTGGCTGGAGGCTGGTTTCCCGACGACAACATCATGACACCCCCCCCTTCTTGTCAATAACTCAACAGACCTGATTGGGAAAGTAACGCAAAAACACAGGCCGATGGTGCCTGGGGAGGCAAGATCAAAAAGGTAAGCTTGCCCGGTTCTGACGACCTTTCATATGGAATCCACGTTGTATCCAACAGAAACCACGTTGATGAGGTGCTGCAAGAACTGGGTGCTCGCCATACCTCCATTGACAAAGTGCATGAAGATGCACAGAGCATCCTGAAACTTAACAACCGCATCGGCAGAGGTACTGTTCGCATTGTCAACGATCTGTTTTCATCCCGAATGCTTAAGTACACCGACCACTCGTTTTACATGGCTACCTGGCTTTCTCTGGAAGTCCCGTGGAGCCAGCCACTTGAACCAGTTTCCAGCGAAGACTACCCAGACTGGGATGGCAAGCGCCCACCAAACATCAGTTGGTTGAAATCAGCACCCGCTTCCTGTCATGTCTCGCGTGCCGATATTGACGGGTTTGATTTTATCGGTGTATGCGTCAGTAAAGCCGGCCACAAAGCTGTATTCGTTATGCCGCCAATTCGGAGCGTTATCTCAGATGAGATGGAAGATGTATTCATCCGGGGATTGGGCAGAATGATATCAAATAAAAAAATGAAAACTGCACAATTGTTGCTGCCTAAGTTTCAGATTGACCTTCTGTACTACAAAGAGTGTCCCGAAGCTGCCGCCTCAGTGGCCCATCAGGCCGTAGTGACCGTTGACGAAAAGGGTGGCACCGAAGCTGCTGCGAAAAGTACGAAGATGAGTCAAGGTATTGAGCCCGTCATAACCATTAACAGACCGTTCTATTTTGCCATGATTGATCACCGAAAATCTCATAAGCCTCTGATTGTTGGCATGGCGTATATCAAAAACCCGCCGGGGTGCATCTTAAGTCGTTGATATACACGACGTCATCCTCGCGAAGTCGGCTGTCCCGTGCGGGACCCACTTCACAGGGTGTCGCAAAAAGCATAAAAGCCTTGAACCACGAAGAACACGAAGGCCACAGAGGAAAAGAAAAGCT
This sequence comes from Endozoicomonas sp., assembly GCA_027942505.1. Classification (GTDB taxonomy): domain Bacteria; phylum Pseudomonadota; class Gammaproteobacteria; order Pseudomonadales; family Endozoicomonadaceae; genus Endozoicomonas. Next base: position 4,507 of record JAQFVO010000976.1, read on the forward strand.
CTTCTTTGCGCTCTTCGTG
>JAQFVO010000990.1 GCA_027942505.1 Endozoicomonas sp.
CTCGGGTGGCGTCCGCCTACGCTTTGCTGCCAACGGAAATCAGCACTCTGGTTGGGGGCTTTGTCACGCTTTCCACGGCGGCTCGGTTTGCCTGGGATCAGCTTGGTGCGTTAGTGGAGAATGCAGATACGCCACTCGGGCAAAGTCGGGCAGATAGCACAGTGGCCAGCACTCCAACAAACGACAGGGAGAAGAAAAAAAAGACAACGCAGCCAATACGACAGCGGTCCAATTCACCGGCTACTGCCACCGTTTGCACTGGCCAGCTAACGAAAACCGCCGTGGCACTGGGTGCCCTGTCAAGCCTGACCGCTGCCGGTGCGATACCGGCATCCGACAGTAAAACCGTACGATGGATTGCGGTAGCGAATGCCAAAACCCTAGCCAAAATTGGCCTTGTCCCGGACTATCCACTGAATGGTGATTACTTACAGACTGCGGATATTGATGGTGGTGAATTAGTCCAATCCATCGGCAGCAAACATTACCCATTTACCGGTAAGTACTATGGTCGGGGTTATACCATTGAGAATCTTCGCCACTGCTTTGTGGAAAATCTGAAAGGTGAGGTTAATAGCCTGCGTTTCACTGATGCCAGTATAAGGTCCAGCTCTGATCCAACTGCGGTGGTGGCCTGTAAAGTTTCACGCGGTGGGACAGTTAGTAATATCCGGGTTGAAAATGCTCATGTTGACAACCGATGGGATAAAGCGGCAATTGTAGGGGGTGAAATCAGCGGAAATGTTGCCAACATCACAGCAGTTGATTGCTCTGTCAGCGCTGGAGAGTACGCTGGTATCGGCGGAGGATCTGTCGATTCACTGGGAACTCTTGCTAACATCACAGCAATAAACTGCACGGTGGAAAACTCCGGTTATTCTTCTAATCATTATGATGTCGGTATCGGGGCAGGTTATGTTTCAGGAAGCATTGTCAACATCACTGCAATTAACTGCGCCGTGAAAGCGCTCCGTGGTAATGGTGATGCCGGTATCGGGGCTGGGACAGCTTATTCTTATTCTTATTCTTATTCTTATTCTTATGGCAGAGGCGTTTTTAACACCATAGCGATAAACTGCAAAGTGGAAACCTCCGGTAAAGGTGGTGCTGGTATCGGGGTGGGGAGAGTTCATGGGGACTACGCTTACACCGTCACTAACACCATAGCAATAAACTGCACAGTGGAAACCTCCGGTGATGGTGCTGATGCCGGTATCGGGGTGGGGAGCATTTCTTATGGAACCATTGCTAACACCATGGCATTCAACAGCAAGGTTAAAACCTCCGGCAGAACTGCAAGTGCAGGTATCGGGACAGCAGGGTTCGGCACTGTGGTCAACACTACGGCGGTAAACACCGCTGTCGAAAGTAGATATGCCTATGCAAATATCCGGGGAGGGGCCAACCCCGCTATCTGTAATGTCCACATTAACAGTGTTCTGCAACAAGACACCGCCGACGATTGCCGTTACTTGCTGGATCATTTCTGCGAGAGTATTGACCCCCGCCTGTTGAAGCCAAATTGCCAGCCCGGTGACTGTTACTCATGGGCATTAACAAATGATGCTTTCACCAGATTTGAGTCATGTCCTGTTGTCCCGGAAACCATCTTAACCACTCTCAGACAAATCACGACGCCTGCACACAGCTCAACGTCCAGCCCAGCCACAGAACCTCAGGCGACATGCTCTTCTAATCGATTCACCTGCGACAACAGCAAATGTATTTCTCGCAGGTGGCTGTGCGATGGGGATAACGATTGTGGTGATAACTCGGATGAGCGGGTGGTGTTATGCAACCCTGTCTCTTCCAGCCCAACGCCACCAACCATCACCAACCAGATAATCGAAGTCAACAACGCCGCAACCCTGAGCAAAATCGGCACAGACCCGAACTACCCACTGAGCGCCAGCTATATCCAAACTTCCGATATCGATGCCAG
>JAQFVO010000997.1 GCA_027942505.1 Endozoicomonas sp.
AATCTGGACACTGAAGTCAGAGGCCGAGGGAGAGCCGGAAAGGGTTTCGGAAAAGTCCAGCACCAGCTCGTTGTCCGAAGCCAGGGATGAGGTCAAATCGGGCGCTTTCAGATCCGACCGGCTGACGCTGCCGGAGGACAAGGCATCGTTGGTCGCCACATTACCGGCCAGGTCCCTGATAAAGCCCGCAGCAATATCCACTTCGTCATTACTGTAATCACCGCCGGTGTTGGCCTCAATACTGTCAGCCTTGGCCGCAGCCAGCTCAATAATGAGTCTGCTGTTATCCACCACTTTGGCGGACAACACATCGTCCTCACTAAAGCTCTCAGTCAGTGAGCCATTGACCTGGTAACTCAGCTTACTCCAGTCCAGCACCAGCCTTAATTCCGTACCGTCCGCCGGGGTATTACCACTTAAGATATCGTTGAAGTTGGTACCCGATAATTCCAACTGGTTGGTATCAGGGTCATAACTTGCCGATGCAATCGTGGTTAGAGGTACGTTTGTATCAATAATCAGATCTGAGCTGTTGTTATCCAGAGAACCCGCTCCGGAGGGAGCCGTCAGGCTGATACTCCGTTGTGAGTTAACGGTAGTAATACCGTTAGACCATGTGGAAGATGCAGGTTCTTTAAATACAGTATCGATGGGGCTGGATGCTACAAGGGAGATACTGCCACTGACATTATCACCACTCTGAACGGTGTAACGGTATAAGAAGCTGTTGTTATACTCGCCTGACGAGTGAGCATCCGTATCCAGGACCGCTGTTCGTTGTGAGCCACCAATATTCAGTCTAAGTTCAGGTGTTGAACTGTAATCAAGCTTGACCACATGGTTGAAATCAACCTGAATCAGCAGTTCTTCACCTGCCTTATAGGTATCATTCAGTGAAACAACACTGATATCGCTGATTTGATTGCCTTGTCTACCAGAAGAACTTACTGATGATTCAGAAAAAGGAATCTCCATGTCCAAACCAGCCGAAGGCGATGAGAAGGAATACTGGTTTCCGGCGCGATCGACCAGAAAGCCTTCTTCAACACGGGTCACAAGTAGATCGGGCCAGTCACTGTATCCCCGGAAGTCCTTTTCAAAGGCATCTGCCCCTGCTTGAGTCATATCAATGTACATCTCAAAATTGTGCCCGCTGTGCAGCACAAAGCTTTCACTTGTAAAATCATCTGGTTGGAAGTAGTGCCGGTCCCCGGTAGCAATATTTTCCACGTATAGCTTGCTCCAGTCCGGAGTCGTCTGGGAGACTTCGCCGGAGCTGAGCGCTGCTTGGCCATCCGTAAAGATAAATATCCGACCAGGTGTATAACCATTGGAACCAAAATAGAAATTCACGGCACCCAGTGCCGGTAGCGAGGGTGGGGTGGTATCGATTTCAAGAGCTGCACCGGCTGCCAACGAGTTAGCCTGTCCACTGGTCGGGAGCGTGCTGGTATCAACCACATTACCAGCCAGGTCGGTAATGTTACCATTGGACAGACCCAGACTGCTAACCTTCAGGTCCGAGCTGTCGTCACCACTGCCCACCGTGTAACTGAACACCAGTTTGTCAGTACCGGAACCAGTGGTATAAGTGGCCCGACCTCCGCTATCCAGGTTGAGAACCGGGGAACCAGTCACATTGACCATTTCGCTCATGGCCACCTCAATCTGGATCACCTTGCCAGCGTTATAAGCCCCATCGGCCGTCAGGCTGGTGACTCCGGTGATTTCAGGCGCGCTTACGTCAACGATGGCAGTGCCGGTCTGGGCCAGCGCATCGCTGCTGTCCAGTGCCGGCAGAGCGGTAGCCATCCCGTTCCCGGCATTGTCCATAATCGTCGTACCGACAGGAATGGAGAGTGCATTGGTACCGCTGTAATTCAGGCCGTCACTGGTTTCACTGTTGCTGTTACTAACGGTGTAGACAAACCTCAG
>JAQFVO010001006.1 GCA_027942505.1 Endozoicomonas sp.
ATTCTCCTTACTGTCTGCCATATGGTTCTTGTGATGTAAGTTTGGAGAATTTAATATTGGATCAACTAATAATCCCCTAATTAACGTTTTTCTCTATTTTTATTACTTGTCTATAGTAAGGAGAAATCCCGTCTGGACACTTTTGGGAATTAAAGGGTGGAAGGTAATTTATTCCCGACAGTGCCTATCAATCAGTCTCTGTTTACCTCAAATTATTCGTTCCGCAGAATTGTTACGTTACTGAATGACAATGGGTGAGGAACACTTCCTTTCATAACTTGATCACTTAGTTGCTTCAACTCCCTAAACAGGAACTGAAGAGCTATTTTGATGCTCAAGACAGGAAACATTGGGGGGAACTCACTATGACTATCTGGTCGCCTGGTACATTGCTGAACAACCACTGGATGAATCCTCGTTAAGGGAACAACTGAGCCAGAAACTGCCCGCTTATATGGTGCCTGCGGCATATGTACCGGTGGACCATTTCCCGGTAACGGCCAATGGCAAGCTCGATACCAAGGCCCTGCCAGAACCGCAACTGCAGATCACGGACGACTATGTTGCCCCCACCAACGCCACGGAAACCAGACTGTGTCAACTCTGGCAGTCCGCACTTGCGGTTGAACAGGTGGGCATACACGACAACTTCTTCCACCTTGGGGGGGACTCGCTGCTGGCCATACGACTATGCCAGCAGATCAGCAATGACCTGTCACTTGATGCCCCGGTGGCCCTGCTGTTCCGGCACCCGACCGTGGCAGAACTGGCGCCGCAACTGACCCGGCAGATGTCCCTGATTTCACCCCGGACACTGGACCATGGGCCCATGTCATTTGCCCAGCAACGCCTCTGGTTTATTGAGCAGTTCGAACAGGGGACATCCGCCTACCATATTCCCCTGCTGTTCCGGCTGGCTAGCAAAACGGATGGTGAACAGTTGATCAGGGCATTAGAACTGCTTACTGTCCGTCATCCGGTCCTGCGCACCCGTTTTTTTATGAACGACGATGGATTAAGAACTCAGCAGGTGGGAGAAGTCGGGTTGATAGTCGATTTTCGTGAAGTAGCGCCAGACGAGCTGGATAATGCCCTGGCCCAGGTCATCAATACCCCCTTTGACCTGGAACGCAACTGTCCGCTACGGGTTGCCCTGTTCAGCACCAGTGAATATCAGGTGCTGCTGATGCTGTTCCACCACATCGCTGTTGATGGCTGGTCCATGAACATCCTTTGCCGGGAGCTGGCTCACCTTTGCCAGGCAGAGGTCAAAGATCAAACCGCCATGGAAGCCATTCTGCCGCC
>JAQFVO010001013.1 GCA_027942505.1 Endozoicomonas sp.
TCCAGGTGTTTCATCTCGTCGTACAGTTCACTGAGAAGCTCACGGAATAGTACTGTTAAACCGTTTTCAGCATCCTCCAGAACCAGAGGGATCTGTTTGCGGATGAAGGATATCCCCTTTGGAATAATGATCCCGTATTCCATCAGCAAGCCTCTGATCTGATTACCCAACGCAGTCCTTCTGGCCACTGCCTGGCTACGCATTCTATGCAGGCTCTGAATATTCTGCTGTTCAATCGTTTTGGTTGGCACGAAGCGCATGCTGGGGCGCTGCATAGCTTCACAGATAGCCTCAGCACCAGGAGCGTCATTCTTGTTCGACTTTACGCATGGTTTGACGAACTGGGGAGCTATGATGCGAACGTTATGACCCAGTTTGGTAAACTTACGACACTAGTAGTGTGATCCGCCACAAGCTTCGATGCCGATAACTGGAGCCGAACATTCAGCACGTTGGTTGACAAGGGTTTTATTACTCACGATGGGCTTTTTGTCACCCTGACCGACAAGTACCGGCAGGCTCCCTCACCTGAAACAGGGCAACAGCACTCAGGCGGGAACCTTCCTGCCCTCCATCAACCCTTGTAACCCCTTGATGATAAAGAGTATTCACGGTTCTGAGCTGGTACCTTTGCTCGTCCTCACTCTCTCCCACACCCTTTAGGGTGGGAGGAGATGAGAGACAAGAGGAAAGCTGGCAACCATCAGAGTAAGAAGTCTGCTGACGCCTGTCAGGGATGGGGAATTTACTAAAGGAAGAGCAAGCAAAAGAGCTGGAGTCAGGTCTTTCTTCTTGACGTAAAACCAGGGAACCCGAAACTGGCTTAAGTTTTTCTTTTGAATGGATTCAAACACAAAAGAGGACATCCGGTTTCTTGACACTTTTTATCTTCCAATACCGCCCAGACCAAATAAATGGACATTACCAGAGAAACCACCAGCAAGTGACCCACCCCTCGAGGAGCTCAGGGAGCATGTGAGTCCCAGCCATGAACACATAATATGAAGATATGGACACGTGCTATCCCCGGAGCATGAGAAAAAAACGGAGGCCCATAAATTTATCAACTAAAAAGTGGATGTTCTTTTTTTCCGTCGAAGAGAATTCCTGAAGTTTATTCACGACAGGCAGAAATGTTTGTCGCTATGTACTACATTGGATTAAAAATTTGACGAG
>JAQFVO010001048.1 GCA_027942505.1 Endozoicomonas sp.
CTGTCTTACAAGACAGAGACCAGATATTCGTGAATAGTGATCTTGCCGCTCTTGTCCAGATCCAGCGTCCATAGCTCTTTAAGTTGCTTATCGAGGACCTCACCTTTCAGGGCGGATTCCTCATAGGTCTCTGCATTCAACTGAACACGCATTTCTACGGTGTAGCTGTTATCACCATGGGCGGTGATATCTACCTGTTGTACGTCGTGGCTGCAGTCTGGTTTGATCGTTTGCTGGGCTTCGGCATACCACTCGCTGAAGCCTGCGTGCCCGACAAAAGAGGCATGCGGCATGGACCAGTTGATATCGTCGGCCAAGGATTTGGTGAAGAAGCTGTCTTCAGTAGTCAGCTTATCCATAGCGGCAAACCACTCGTTGACAAAACGGGTAATGCTTTTCTCCCAAGAGCCGACGTTCAGATCGTTGATCAGGCTGATCAAACGGTCGCTGTGGCTAATGGCACGCGCCTGAACATCTTCCAGCTTGTTGTAAATGCCCGGAGTGTAAACCATCTGATGGGTGTACACGGGCTTGTTGTATTTCAGTCCAGACAGATAAGCGGTCTGCTGAAGTGGGTACATAAAATGTTCAATCGGGAAGTGATTGAAGCCCAGTGGGTCATAAGAGTCTTGTGGACCACCCACGGTGAAGGAGATGATCAGCTCCTTACCCTTCAGTTTGTCACCTTCCGGGCCATAGGCGAAGTTAAAGGTCATGACATCGTCCATCCATTTCTTCAACAGCCCAGGCATGGTGTACCAGTAAAATGGGTACTGTAGAATGATGATGTCAGCCTTAAGCAGAGCCGCTTGTTCTGCTTCAACATCGATCTTGTAGTCCGGATACAGCGTATCCAGACGACGAATTTCTACGCTGTCCAGCCGCGCTTCCAGCTGCTCTAAGATAACGGTGTTGGTGTAAGACTGACTCAGATCTGGGTGACCGGAGATAACAACTACGTGGCTCATGATAGCTCTCGAAAAAGGCCCGTCTCATGCCGCTTGAGATGCAGGTTGGGCAGGAACAGGTGTGAATCGACGGACAGCAGGTTACCAGCAGTGCATTGTTGTTTATAGGTGTCTAATGTCTTATTGATTGTTAGCTTCTGCCTAACAATGACCTTGTTCTTCAAAAGACACAGTTCTTCAAAATACACTCAGGATGTCTTACGGGTGAAAAGTGCAACATTCAATCAGCTGGTTATCTTTCAAACTATTGTCGAGCAGGGCACGATACGCGGTGCCGCCCGTAAGTTGGAACTGGCTGTACCAACAGTCAGCCAGGCTCTGAAGCAACTGGAACAGCAGCTCGGTCTGCCACTTTTTCATCGCACAACAAGAAAGATAGAACTGACGGACACTGGACAACTGTTGTATCAGCAGATCACCGGTGCTGTAGCGACCCTTGATTGCGCTATGGAGAGTGTCCGTGATCTGGCACAGAGGCCGTCTGGTAAGGTCAGTATCACTTTACCACGGTTTGCCTATCAGTTTTTTTTTCGGTCGATATTTGCCGAGTTTTGTCAACGTTATCCAGATATTCAACTGGAAATCTCGGTCTTGGATGAGACGGTCGATATTCTTGGCCGGGGAATCGACGTAGGGATTCGTTTTGGTGACAGGGTGGAAGTGGGGATGGTGGCACGGCCCCTGACACCACCGACGCAAGAGGCACTGTTTGCCGCGCCGGACTACCTCACACGTTATGGCTCTCCCCGGACTCTGGAAGATTTACAGCAGCATAAACTGGTGCAGTATCGCTTTATTGCTTCCAACCAGATTGCCCCCCTCAACCTCTGTTGCAATGGTCAGAACACCGTTGTGCAAATGTCTACTGCCTTAATTGTTAACGATACTGACGCCATGCTGGACGCCGCTGTCAGTGGTCTGGGTATTGGTCGTATGGTGACGCCTGTGCTTGAGTCCTATTTTGCCGATGGTCGTCTGTGCCCAGTGCTGGAAGCTTTCTGGCCATCCATACCCGGACTTTCCATCTACTTTATCCAGAACAGTCAAAAGGCTGCCAGAGTGCGGGTGTTGATTGATTTTTTAGCAGAGAAAGGATCGCTAACTTGAAAGATGGGTCTTGCTGGCCAGGCACTTGATCCGAGTTCTGAGATGCAGGTTTTCTCGCTTAATCCGCTGGGTATACTGTTTTTTTTGCTACCAATATATGACCACTGCCTATTCATCCGGCAAACCATTACGACTGTGGCATTTTCAAAAGGCAGTTCGGCGGGGACAGTTTTTTAAGTGCGCGATGACTGTGGTCGGGCTGATGGGTAGACCGCAGGAAATATCCTGAAAATCAAAAAAAAAGCTGGGGTCAAAAGCTGGGGTCAGGAGAAAGTAGGAGAAAGTAGGGGTCAGGTCTTTCATTGTGCGAATATCTTTACTTATCACTAAACGTCAATTGTTGTACATAATGAAAGACATGACCCTGATTTTTTTGAATTTTCGTCTATATCACCTACCTTTGAAGATACTTAATTTTTTATTCACTCCGGCAGTATGCCGATCAGCCAGGAGAAGAGTAGATGTCCAGTTCAGTTTCTTTATCTGAAAGTGTAGCCGCTGAAAATTTCCAAGATAGACCTATAGCTGTTGAGTTAATTGAATCTGCCAGAAATGAAATTCAACAGTGGTATGACACATTTTATCAATGGTCACGAGGCTTATGTCCTCGAGAAGATCAATATATTCAGCCCATTTTTAAAGCTTTAGCAGAAGACTTTCGCGTTATTTTAACCAATGGGGAAATGATGGATAAATCCGAATATTGGTTTCGGTTAAAGTCCTTGCATGGCAGTCGAGAAGCAGATCCAGCCTCTCATATTTATAATCTCAGTATTCATTCAATTGATGATGAACATGTGTTGGTTTACTTTGACTTATTTAAACAAGGTGTTGCTAAAAAGAAATGCGATAGTGCTTTATTGCGTAAGTCGACAATAACATCAACTGGTATGGAATGGATTTATGTACATGAAAGTGCTCATGAATTAACACAAGCGCCAGACTTTATTGGAGATACAATACAATGACAAAGTAAAAAAAGAAAAAAAGGACACCCATAAATATCTCGGTTGAGAGAATGGGTGTCCTTCATCTCGTGAACACGAATTCTGACCTTTGTCTGTTTCGCCAAAGCAGGTTCCACCCAATCATATCAGGTGATTGGGCGGAACCTGCTCTTATTTATGAAATATCCGGGTTAGTCCACCCCAAGCTTCTTCAGTACGCCATTGAGCGTGTTAGGGTAGTTACCATTGTCTTGACATTCGCCGGAAATAAAGTCGTAACGAAAGCTGGGGTCAGAAAGCTGGGGTCAGGTCTTTCATTGTGCAAATATCTTGTTTATCACTATAAACGACATATATTATGCAAAATGAA
>JAQFVO010001061.1 GCA_027942505.1 Endozoicomonas sp.
TTCAACAAAGAGCCTGAGACTGATATTGGGTTAGTGAAATCCGTTGGGGAGGCTTTGATGCAGAGTATTCAGGATGTGGTGATTGTTGGGGCTGCCCGCACTCCGGTCGGCGCATTTGGCGGCACATTGGCTTCGGTAACTCCTGCCCGGCTCGGTATTTGTGCCGCTGAAGCTGTCTTGCACAGGACCGGCGTCAAGGCGGAATCGGTGCAGGAATTGATTCTTGGCAACGTACTGGGAGCCGGGCAGGGGATGAACATTGCCCGGCAGGTGTCTCTGGGCGTCGGTATGCCCGAAGACACTACGGCTTATGTCGTGAATAAAGTGTGCGGCTCCGGTCTCAAAGCGATTGCATTGGCGGCCCAGGCCATTGCCTCTGGCGACATGGATATTGCCCTGGCTGGTGGCTCTGAAAGTATGAGTCAAGCGCCGTATATAGTTCCCGCAGCGCGCTGGGGGCTGCGCATGGGGCACGGTCAGCTGCTTGATACCATGATTTGTGACGGTCTGACCGATGTATTTCACGATTATCACATGGGCATCAGTGCTGAAAACCTGGCTGAGCGTTACCACATCGGCCGCGAAGCCCAGGACGAATACGCCGCTTTGAGTCAGCAGCGCGCCCTGGCTGCACAGGCGAGTAACCGTTTCGCCGATGAAATTGCGCCGGTTGAGGTGGAGCAGAAAAAAAAGACCGTGGTCGTTGATAGCGATGAAGGTCCACGCATGACTTCATTAGAGAAACTGGCACAACTTCGCCCGGCTTTCGGCGGTACGGTAACAGCGGGGAACGCCTCAAGTATCAATGATGGGGCAGCCATGGTGCTGTTGATGTCGCGCACCAGGGCAGAACAACTTGGCTTGCAGCCAATGGCAGTGATCCGCGCAGTTGCTGCCGCCGGCGTTGCCCCTGAAGTTATGGGTTACGGGCCGGTGCCGGCCACGAAAAAAGCGTTGTCCAAAGCCGGCTTGTGCATCACCGATATCGACCTGGTTGAGGCCAACGAAGCGTTTGCTGTGCAGGCACTGTCCGTGGCTGCCGGCCTCGACTTATCCCGTGACAAAACCAATGTAAATGGCGGTGCTATTGCGTTAGGGCATCCCATTGGCGCATCCGGTGCCCGGATTCTGGTTACCCTCCTTTACGAAATGGCCAAACGCGATGTGCAACACGGTCTTGCCACATTGTGCATTGGTGGCGGCCAGGGCATTGCCATGGTGGTGGAGCGATCATAAGGAATTGTCCTGAAATAATTTCCACGTTTACGGGGACGCTACCCGCCGCCCGCTGCCCGCAAAAGCGCAAACAGTTGGGCTTTTGCGGGCAGCGGGCAGCGTCCTGAAATGTGGAAATTAACTAAAGACAACTCCTATTCCTATGTACTGCCTCACCATTCACTTGCGCACATCTCTCTGGTTCAGCGTGTGGATCAATGTTGCGGCAAACTTGGTTAACCCCTGTATCAGGCTCATGTATGGGAAGGTACCATTTTCAACGCCTACGGTTAGCTGTTTATTGTGGTTAACAAAATCCTTTGGATACCGTTTGACCTGAACGCCGGCAATGCAGATGGGTGGGAAGGGGTAAAGATTCTGGTCGAAGCGCAAGTCTTTGCGGTAATCGGTTGCGAAGTTGCGAGAGCGCTTTTTGTTGTTGGACCAGTAAAGAATTTCCAGGACGGTTCTGAGTAGCCAGGTGTTGAAGGCTTCAGTGGATGTGCACAGGGCTTGTGCCAGTGAGGGATGGTCTTCGCCTAACAAACCTTGTGAAAACCGGGTCATTAGCAGAGAGATAAATGCACAAAGATCGTTTACGGCAGCAATCGAATGGATGTGGTAGTCACGCTCATCCCGGTGCAATCTGGTGTACAAAAGTACATTAACCACACTGATCTCCACAATGTAGTTAGCCAGACAGAAGTTTTGCCCCACTTTGGGCATAAAACTCAGCTCTTTAGTGTTGCTGCCGTGAGTAAAATAGCTTGTCACGCAGCCAAAACGTTCATAGTCGATCAGGCCTGCCAGGCCGCTGAAGCGGAAATCAGGGCGTTCGATGGTTTTACTGCCGGCAATATCAAGCCGGCTACAGAGCATTTCCCGGTTGTTTTGGAACAGGCTGTTCAGGGCGATCCAGCGCCGGTTACCATCCTGATTGGCAGACATTGTGTTGGTGTGCAAAATTCCCATGGCACACCATCTGCCCAAGTCGTGAACCGCCCGCAGCATGCCAGAGACTGCCTTGGCGCACGGGGCATTTGGCGATGCGCGGTCTCGTTGCCACGCATAGCTGGCGTAGTCGGTGGATGAGGTTTGGTAGCAATACGCGACTGCGTACGTTGAGCCGACCGCCTCAATGTTCTCATTGAACAGTTGGATCGGCTCAAGCTGCTCCCTGAGTTCTTCAGGAATGGCAAGCCAGGGCAGGGCACACAGATAGAAGGCGTCGGGGATTTCGCTTTTCAGACCCAGCTCTGCCGCTTTGCCATCGCCCAGGTAGCGATGCATCAGAAACTCTTTGGCCAGTTGGGTTAATTCCTCGTTTGTGCGATGCAATTTGAAATAACGTGTGCAGTGGTCACCAGGCATAATCAACGTGCGCCCCTGGCAGAAGGTATTTTGCACTGTGAAATCTGGTGGTCGAACATCAGTAAGTACTGATACGCCGGCCAGCTCGTTGTGAATGAACTGATCGAGCAGGTCACCTTGGTCGTGCTCGGGCATACGGCTCAGCAGGCTGTGCTGACATACCCGTTTCAGCTCCGGCAGAGTGTTACTTTGCACCCGGACGTTCAGGGGGGAGCTCAGGTTGGACAGGCTGACAGCCGTTTCCTCAAGTAACTGAAGGTGCTGGTCGGGGTGATTGACCTGCTTTAACAGTGATAGTTTGAACCCTGTTTCCAGTTCCTTGACCGCCAGCCAGCAGCACAGATCATTCTGGTTGAGCGTCATATCTGCCGCCCTGAAAGACATCGTGTTTTTGATGAACTGAATGAGCTGCCGTTTACCCGTCGATGGCTCGACCATAGAGGCGATGCGCATCAGTGGTACTAACTGGGAGTTACTGATGGACGCTTTTTTCAGGCGCGCTATCAAGCAGGGAAGGATAGTGTGCAAATAGGTTGGGGAGAAATCAAACAGTGTCTGGAACGAGCTGTAGTGCATAACCAGATTTAACAGTACCTGATTGAATTCTGGCGTTCTCATGGGTTCAGGAATGTAATGAAAAACAGCGGGCAGATAGTTAAGTTTTTGGACGGACTCTTTGATCAGAATGTCTCGATGGCGTGGGGTAACCAGGTGTTCAGGAATCCACTGAAGGCTTTCAACCGATTCTGTGAAGGCCTGTTCACAGACCGCGGGTGTTCTTTTGGCAACCGGGATGGCTGACAAGGCCTTATAGCTGCCTTGAACCGCAGCCAGACAGATCTCTTCAGTTTTCAGATCTTCGGGCACCGAATCGATGGAGCGCCAGGACTTCTGACAAGCTTGTAGATAGTGCTGGTATTCTCTTTGCTGCGGCGGCACCAGGGCCAGGGGGTAGATTGAGGGAAGTAATGGTTTGCTGGCTAGTTGTTCAATTAACGCTGCAGTTACCAGGTGGTTGGGTATGATGCCCGGATCAAAAG
>JAQFVO010001117.1 GCA_027942505.1 Endozoicomonas sp.
CTTTCAGCGGGCCCGTTTAGCCCACACGTCCAGCACCAGCCAGAACGTCATTATCGTGAAATGGAGGAGTTCGCGAGTGCCCCCTACTTGAGGCCCAGAGCCCTGTCCGATGGTGATCTGTCGAGTAGTCGCTGGTTGTCCGAGCGAAACGTACAATCGTGCCCATCCGATTTACGCCGAAGCACCTCCTGCCCAGAGGCTATCAACACCATCTCTATTCATGAGCACGGTTTTTGTCCTGCTCACGCCGACCTGAATCTAAATCGGTGTAACCTGCACAGTCTCTCTGGTAGCACCTCATCAATTGACACCGTGGCAGACCTGCTGGAAAGGTTTGACGCCAACGAGGAGCGGGCAAAAACGCAGCTGTCCACCGATGACATAACCCTCATCATGGCCAAACGAGTATTCCGTCATTGTGCATCCGGCACGGCACTTGCCGACCTGCTCAGTTACCAGCATCATCCGTACGCTGCCGGAATTACCATTTCTGCCATGGCACTGGTGGGGCTGGTTGATGGTGCTTATAAAATTGGTGATAAAGACCGCCGGACGGACAGTTCAGTCCTGAACTTCTGCCGTGTGTTTCATCAATTCATGCACAAAATCGCACAACACTTTCCGGGTGAGGTCCAAAGCGTGGCCAAACAGCTGTACTATCGCTGCTCACTGATTGCGGCAATGGCTACCGTCCCGGCCGACCTGCTGTCTCACGCCTACGACGGCGGCATAATTACTGCCGGGGTAATCCCAGATATTATCTGTCCACTAACCATTCTGGTGCCAACGTTGTTGAGCGCCTGCATGGTCACTTGCGGGTCAGGGGAGAAAACAGGGGAATGCCACTTTTCCGGCATCTGCCTTGTTTTGCAACGGGTGATTATTCATGCCACTGCTGGAACTATCAGCGCCGATATCGCCGTCTATCTCGGCCATCCTGCGACGGGGATGGTGGCCATACTGGTTATGGGCGGCGTCGGCCTTATTGATGGACTGGCACAGTACGGTGAGCTGTTGCTGAAAAAAGAGCCCGCCAACCGCGCCGGGCAACTTTTCCAGCGTTTTTGTCAGTACGTTGAGAGGCTGTATGCCAAAGTGCTGGACTGCCTGCCTCCGGGCCTTGATGATCTGGTCGGCAAATTTTACCTGACCACATCTATAGCTGGCGCTGCCGGCACTATTGTTGCCGATGTTTTCTCTTACTTCGGGAACGCCAACAAAAAGGTGCTAAGCACCATCTGCCCGATACTTATTGGTCTGCTCGCATCACTGGGCACCATCTCGTCAGCACTGCCGGAAATAGTCCGGCGGTTGGCTACCCCGGTCAGACGCCCAACGACATTTTTGCTACGAGATGCCGAGCTTGATCTTGTTTAAGTCTGGCGATGACTATAGCCGACTACGCTTCGGCTATTATTTGGTTGAGCATCGCAGTGGCAGATACCGCTGGCGAGGGTGTTGCAAAAAGCATAAAAGCTTTGAACCACGAAGAACACGAAGGCCACAAAGGTAAAGAAAAGCTCTTCTTCGTGCTTCCCTTCTTTTCAGAGCCTTTTGCGACGCCCTCTGGACCGGGGTATGAATCGAGTCATCCGGACCCATGCAGATTTTCTCAATTCATCAGTTATCACGATTATGACCGCAGCACTTGCCAGCAAAACTCCGGGCGGGGATGAAGTTCTGAACGAAGCCCATGACCAAATCAGACAGTACGTCCGAACTACGCCTCTGCTTCGATCAGACTACCTGAGCCGGCTCATTAATGGCGAGGTTCTGGTCAAGGCCGAGTCGTTACAAGTGACCGGTGCTTTCAAATATCGTGGTGCTCTGTATCGTCTGCTCAATCTGCCGGACTCGCAAAAAAAACAAGGTGTTATTGCATATTCATCAGGTAACTTTGCAGCAGGTCTGGCCGCCGCAGGTCAGCTTCTGGATATCCCGGTACAGCTGGTTATGCCCCATGATGCCCCGGCAAAAAAAATTCGCAACGCCGAGTATTACCAGGCCAGCGTCACCCTGTGCCAGCACTGCGAACCTTCGAGGGAAGAAGCTGCCAGCAATATGGCCAAAAGCATTGCCAGGAACAGTGGCGCCAAACTGCTACACCCTTTTGACGACCATAAAATCATCATTGGTCAGGCGTCTGTCGCCCTTGAACTTCTTGAGCAACTGGAGCAGTTACAAAAACGCTGCGACCACCTGTTGTGTCCGGTGGGTGGTGGCAGCCTGGTGGCTGGGTCGAGCCTCGCGCTGCACAGGCTGGCCCAGGTGTGGGCAGTAGAGGCAGACGGCTACCAGGGAATGAACCTTTCGTTGCAACAAGGTGAACGCACTCGGGCAGCTGGCAACCTGCCCTGCGACTGTGATGCCCTGATGGCCGTGGAGCCGGGTGTGGCCAACCTGGAGGTGACGATGCAAACCGGGGTCAAAGGGGTAACGGTTAACACCGAACAGGTCCTCAGCGCCGTGCAGCTCGCCTTTGACGAGCTACACCTGGTACTCGAACCCAGTGGTGCTGTTGGTCTGGCAGCCATAATGAAAAGCCCGGAGCTCTTCTACGGCAAAACAGTAGTGACTATTGCCAGTGGCGGTAATGTTGACCAGAAAAAGTATGTGGCGCTGTTGGCTTAGAATCTGCCTTTAATAACTTTCACATATTCAAAACTTGCCACGCCGACAAGGAGAAGAGAAAACAATATTTTCCTTCATGTCAGCGTGGCAAAAAATAACGTGTACCGATCAACCTGCAATCCAGTTACGGATGTGGTCCATAAGAACCTGAATTTCCACCGGTTTGTGCAGAAAATCATCAGCACCGGCTGCGCGGCAGCGGATCTCATCATCACGGCTGGTGCTGGCAGTAAGCATAAGCACTGGCATGAGGCGAAATTCAACCCGGCTTCTGATCAGCTTCAGCACTTCGCAACCGTCCATGTCCGGCATCATCAAGTCCAGAATCAACAGGTCGATCTGCTTGTGATCTTCCAGAAAGTCCAGTGCTTGCTGCCCGCTCTCTGCCAGATGCACCCGCAGACCGTGGCCCTGCAGCAAATGCGACAAGGCAAAACTGTTGCGCAGATCATCATCCACCAGAAGTACCTGCTGACCGTCAAAAGGCTCGGTGTTATCGTCACCGCTGACAAGAATAAATTCGCTCTCTGTACTTTGCGACTCCACCGTAGTCACCAATGTAAGGGGCGGCAACAGCAAGGAGAACGTTGCGCCCCTGCCCTCTTCGCTGACCAGTGTCAGATCACCACCAAGCAGGCGGGCCAGCTTTCTGGAAATGGATAAGCCAAGTCCGGTCCCGGCGTATTTCCGGCTGGTGCTCCCATCCGCCTGTCTGAACATCTGAAACACCGTTTCGTGTTTGTCGCTGGCAATACCGACACCATTGTCAACCACTTGAAAAACCAGCCCTTCAGAGGAGTACTCCTCACCTAAATGCCAGGCTTCTGTGTGAATCAGCAACTTTACCGTACCGCCTTCAGGTGTAAATTTAAACGCGTTGGCCAACAGGTTCTTGAGAACTTGCTTCAGGCGCTTGCGGTCGCTATGTATCCACTGTGGCAGATTGGGCGCACAGACAATCTCAAAATCAACCCCCTTCTCTTTGCTGATGGGCATAAACTGGTCGCTCATGCTGCGCCAGATATCGCCAAGGAGTACATCTTCCTGATAAATATTCAGCTCACCAGCCTCGGCCTTGGACATATCCAGAATATCTTCAATAATCTCCAGTAACTCATTGGCACTGTTGAAGATAATCTGTACCGAGTGAACCTGTTCGTCGCTCAGGTTGCCCTCCTGATTGTCGGCCAGAATGCTGGCCAGAATCATCAGGCTGTTTAACGGTGTGCGTAATTCATGGGAGACATTAGCCAGAAACTGCGACTTATGCTGGCTAACCTTTTCCAACTCAGCCGCTTTATCCTGCAAACGCTGATTGATCTCCTGTAAGGCTTTTTGTTGAGATCTCAGCGTATTTCTCGACTCCAGCAGGCGCTGGTTGTTTGCCTCAAGCTGGGCAGTCCGCTCTTTGACCTGCATCTCAAGACTCTGGGCAAGGGCCTGTAACTCCTGGTTGCGGTAAAAGATCTCCCGGGTTTTCTCTTCAGCAATTTTTTCTGCCTGAATACGGGCCTTTTTCTCCCGCTCAAAGCGTTTTTGCCAGGCACTTGCATCCATTTGCTGTCAATCCTTGCGATTAATTGCTGTGCACCAAGTGAAAAAGTGCTTCAGTACCATCGTCGTTCAAAAGCTGAACGTCAATGGCCAGGGTTTCACTAAAGTGCTTGCCGGCACCAATAATCAAACCGTGCGCCACCACGGCAAACGGACGGTGGGATTGATAATGCAATTGCATCTGGTGCTCATCAATACGGGTGCAGGTCAGATTTGGCGGAGTGGCGTCCGGGTAGAGCTTACGCACCTCCATATGAATGTAATCCTGTACCTTGGCCAGAAATTCAAATGACCCGCTGACATCAACAAAAAATTCCGGGTGCACTTCACTGAATCGGCCAAACAGATACTCACCAAATGCCAGCTGCAAATCGGTACCATGGATGCCGGTATGAGTACTGAGCTGTGTCACAAGTTGCAGAACTTCGTTGTGAGAGTAAGTTCCCAGGGACGTATAACTGCCGCCCGAAGGTAGTTGTGCGGCACTAATAATCTGTTCGGCCAGTTCGACAGAAAAACGCGTTTCCACCATTTCCATCAGTTCCGTGAAGATAATTCCTTTCATCCGAAGATGCTCCAATAGTGGCTTGTTGTGATGGCTTGTTGTGATGTTACCGGTTCCGGGACTGACCATCAGTATTGAACAAACTTAATAACTGACGGTCAAACCATCCTATAACATCTGAAGTTCTCGCTCCAGTGTTCATAGGAACACTGAGATACTTTAACCTTATACAATCAGAAGCGACTGAACATGCCTGCTGAACCAAGCCAAGCACCGTTACCACCTGCACGTTGGGGTCATTTCAGTGATGCCAATATCACGGATACTCAGAACCTGACGACCATCTTCAAAACGACCTGTGGGGCTGCTTTCAGATGTAACAAGCTCCGCGCAGGAGATGTTGAGACATTGTTCTGTCATCAGTGTCTGAATCAACAGCGTCATATCATGGAAGGCAGGCCCTCTACAAATCAGGAATTAACAGATCGGGGGATCGTATATGCGAACCAAACGGCGAACGTTGAATCGTTCACGGTTGACCTCAAATGCGCCCCAATATCTGCCGCCAGTGCCACGGAAAACAGTGTGTTAACCCATTTATCACAGACACTGGATGTTACTTGTGCAACTAAAATCCTCACTGGCCAGAATGAAACCGAATGCGGACATTGGCTTAAATTAAGCGAGCTGCCAGAGCACTACCTGAGTGATCATCGAAGTCTCCCCGCTGTTACCCCCCTGTCATCAGCGCAAATAGATGAAATCGGTGAACAATCCGGTGCAGCAACGTTTTTCTGGGCGATCGGAAACTGGAGGGAACGTTTCAAAGACGCGGTGGATAGCAAAACAACATCGTTTTATAGCCCGGATTTCTACACAACACAGGGCTACAGGCTATGCCTGCGCTTCTATCCAAACGGTGACGGAATTGGCAAGGGTGAGAGCGCCAGTCTCTTTCTGGTGGTCATGAAAGGTGAAAATGACCATAGAGTGGAGTGGCCATTTCAACAAATGATCACCTTTGATGTAATGGGAGAAGGTGGTCAGGTTTTGTTTCACGATGGGTTCAGAAGCGACCCGAACTCCTCAAGCTTCGCAAAACCCGTAACAATAATGAATCATGCTTGTGGCATCCCCCATTTTTTTCCCTTACACAGTACTGAAAAAATGCTGGTCAATGACCATCTTTTTATCCGGGTGAGAGTGGGTGACCGGCCGGCAGAACCTACAAGGTGTGACCGATTAAAATTTGCCGTTGAATTGTGTTTCCGGGCAGCCAAATCCCTCTGAAACCCAAAGGGATTGACAGAAAAACTCAGGTCAGGTGGCGCGACGCCATTTGACCTGAGTAATTTGGACGGTATCAGTCAATCACGTGAACGGAAGAGGTGTTGGTGGTGCCAGACTCAACCAGGGCACCAGAAACCATAACCACCACATCACCTGATTGAGCCAGACCCTGCTCGACGGCCAGTTCTTTGCCCAGCTTGTAGAACGCGTCAGTGTTCTCCTGCTGTGCCACCAGGTTGGTGCAAACACCTTTGCTCAGGCTCAGCTGGTTAGCCGTCTTCTCGGAAGATGTCAGCGCCAGAATCTGAGCTTTAGGGAAAAACTTGCGCAGTGAACGAGCCGACTTGCCCTGCTCAGTGGCTACAATGATCAGCCTGGCCGCCAGGATATCAGCGGTTTTGACAGCGCCACGGCAAACGGCCTGGGTAATACTGCGGTAGTTATCGATCTCAGCATCAAACTCTTCAACACGCAGCTCCATGCTTGTGTCGGTGCTGTTGCAGATGGTCGCCATAACTGCAACAGACTCAGCAGGGTATTTACCCTTGGCGCTCTCACCAGAGAGCATGACTGCATCGGTCCCGTCCAGGATGGCGTTGGCAACATCACCGGCTTCGGCGCGGGTCGGGCGCGGATTCTTGATCATGGAATCCAGCATTTGCGTAGCGGTAATGACCGGCTTGCGGGCACGGTTACACTTGTTGATCATCATTTTCTGGGCAAAGATCACCTGGTCAACAGGGATTTCAACGCCCAGGTCGCCACGGGCAACCATGATACCGTCAGACACCGCCAGAATCTCATCAAAGTTATCTACGCCCTCCTGGTTTTCGATCTTGGAGATGATCTGGATTTCCTGACCACCATTGGCGTCGAGCAGCTCACGAATCTCATTGACGTCACTGGCCTTACGGATGAAAGAGGCCGCGACAAAGTCAACACTCTGCTGACAGCCAAAGACCAGGTCTGCCTTGTCTTTATCAGACAGAGCCGGCAGGTTTACTTTAACGCCAGGCAGGTTGACACCCTTGTTTTCACCCAGCTCACCGTTATTCTTGACTTCACAGATGATCTCCTGAGCCTTGACCTCTTTTACCGTCAACTCGATCAGGCCGTCGTCCAGCAGAACCGTGTTGCCCGGTTTCAGATCTTGTGTCAGGCCGGCGTAGGTAACAGCTACACGAGTGCTGTCGCCAACTACCGAGGTATCAGTGGTCAGTGTGAACTGTTGGCCAGCGCTGAGCATGACATCGTTGCCGTCTTGCAGCTTAACGGTGCGGATCTCAGGGCCTTTGGTATCCAGCAAAATGGCAACACGCTTACCTGTTGCGGCCATAACTTCACGCAGACGGGAGATACGGGTACCATGCTCGTCAAAGTCACCGTGAGAGAAGTTCAGTCGCATCACGTTCATGCCGTTATTGACCAGCTTGGTCAGCATGTCGTTGGATTCAGACTTGGGACCGATGGTACAAACGATCTTGGTTTTTCTCACTGGAATTCCTCCATCAAAGTGGGCTGCCGGGAGGCTGTCCGAGAATAGACTGTCCTACTGCGGTTGCGATAAATTGGTCTAAAAATTCCTGCTTCTTCGTCAAATAGCCCCGCCATTCTCCTCAGAAGCAGAAATTTTTATCCTCAATTTCTCGCAATCCTCGCTACGGGCGCTATTCTCGGACAGCCTCCTGGTGTCGTTTGATCAGGGGTTTTCAGGCAATCAGCGCATCCAGGGCTGACCGGTGGTGTGAGAAAAGTTTGTCATTCGGTGCAGGTTGGAAATCCCCGTCATTCCTTCGAGGTTAGCAACCCAGCCTTCCCGCCAGCCACCTAGCCACGACTGACGCAATTCCAGCTCCTTATGTGGACAGAGGTCCCTGGAGCGGCCAGACAAACCTACTTGGT
>JAQFVO010001156.1 GCA_027942505.1 Endozoicomonas sp.
GGGGCCTCTTCGCTTTGCGGAGGCAGGGCCATCAGGCGTTGCAGTAAAAAATCCACTTTTTCTTTCGCATGATTGTCAGGTAGCTGGTCAAACGCCTTCAGAACGTCGATATTGCTCAGGTACTTGTCATGCAGCTTTATGGCTTGTAACGCCAGTCGGGCATAAAAAAATGCCTTCTCCAGCTTCTGATTGTTCAGCGTGTACTCGGCAGCCACCTGTTCTGGCAGCACCAGCTGGCCAGCAACGATCAGGCCCGACAGACAGCATTTCTCGAGGAATTTTGCCTTGTATCTGCGACCTTGAGGGGTATCGGGAAAGGCCTCCCTGGCAGCGTCAGCAGTGACCGGCAGGCCATTGATGGTCAGATTCGACAGGCAGCACTCTACCTTGAAGCGGGCCAGAAGCAGTGGTGAGCTGGAGCGCATCATGGCTGAAACCACGGTCTCTGGCAGCACAGGCTGGTTATTGACCCAGATACTTCTCAAGCAGCATTTTTCCAAAAAGATGCCAACTGCCTGGTGCCCCTCGGGGTTATCGGGAAAGCTGTCGATGACTTCCCGTGCTTTTACCAGCTGGCCTGCCAGTGGTATGCCACGCGAGCAGCAAAACGCCTTGAATCTTGCCAGGCCTATCCTGCCCTTGGCAGTGAGTGGGAAGTCAGCCACTACCTGGTCGGCAGAGATCAGTTTGTTGCCCAGACGTAGCCCTGTCAGGCAGCATTTCTTTTCAAAGTGAGCCATGGCCATCATGCCTTCCTGATGCCTGGGAAAGGACTCCAGCACTGCTTTCGGGGAGATCAGCTGGCCGTGTACCCTGATACCTCTGAGGCAGCACTCTTCCTTAAAACGTGCCAGACCCATCCGTCCACTCGAGGTGTCCGGGAAGTGGCTAAGCAACGCTTCTGGTTTAATGGGCCGACCATTGAGCAGTTGCCCGGCAAGAAAACACTTAGCCTTGAAGCGGGCGATAGTCAGTCTCGCCCCCTTGTTTTGTTCCAGGCCCGCCAGAACTGACTCCGGGGTGACTGGCTGGCCATTGAGTGCCAGGCCGTTCTGCAGGCACAGGTCGCGAAAATGGGCCAGCTCCCGGGTGGCGTTAATGGCCTGGTAATGGTTGGCAACGGTCTCGGGTGTTACGGCCGAGCCATCGATCAGCAGCCCCTCCAGGCAACATATCTCCATGAACCGAGCCAGTTCCAGGTGAGCTGCGATGTCGGAAAATGCCTTGGCCACTTCATCCGTCGACACCAACCGACCAGCAATGTAGACCCGCTTGACACAGCACCTCTGTTTAAAGTACGCCAGTGCCAGTGGCGCCTTTGCTGCCTGAAAGCCGGCAACCACCGCCTCCGGCGAGACGGGCTTGCCATTTAGCATTAAGCCCTCAGTGAAACAATTCTCGGTGAAGCGGGCAAGTTCCAGGTCGGCGCCAATAGCGCGCAGCTCTTCGGCCACGGCGTCGGCTAACAGCAGTTTGCCATTGATCTTCGTGCGCGCCAGACAGCACCATTGCCGGAATCGCACCAGCTCCAGCTGGGCACCGAGCGCTTCGAAATCCTCAATCACTGCCTCGGGGCTGATCAGCTTGCCGTGGATTGGCAACTCTCGTCGGCAGCAGGCGGCTTTGAATCGGGCCAGTTCCAGCACTACCTTGGTGGTTTCGGGGTCGTAGGGAGCTGGTGAGTTGCCTGTTTTTGGGTTGCGACAGCCGTCAAGTCGCGCTGAGTCCTTGCGCTGCCAGACTTTGTGCCGGGAAGACCAGTTGCCCGGAAAATGGCTGTCATTGTTTTGACCTGCCGGAGCGCACCTGGCCTGTTGCATGCCTTTGATCAGGGTGAGGAAATCCTGTAGCACAGTCTCCCGGGGAATGAGCTGACCATCAACCAGCTGCTCATCCAGACAGCAACGGGATTTGAACGACACCAAATCGACATTGGCTCCTGCGTTGGCCAGATCGTTGAGTACCACTTCCGCAGGGACGATCTTGCCATTGATATGCCATCCTCTGCTGTTGCATCTCTCTTTAAACCGCGCTGCGCCGTGTCGGCCCAGCTCAGTACCAGGAAAACCCTCAATCACCTCCTTTGGCGTGATCGATCGGCCGTACAACGTGAGTTTATTCAGGCAGCATGTCGCCTTGAAATGGGCCAGCTCCAGCCGGGCGTTAATTGCCTGGAAATTCTCCGCCACCGATTCGGGAGTCACAGGCTGGCCGCGCAGAGGAATTTTCTTCAGGCAGCAGCTTTCGCGAAAACGGGCCACGCTCAGTTTGCATGCGTTGTTTTTGGGAAAGAGGTCGGCAACGGCATCGGGGCAGAGCGGCTGACCATCCACCGGTATGTTGTTCACCAGGCAATTGGCCTGAAAACGGGCGATGGCCAGCAGGCATTTTTCCTGTGGGTCTGGTGAACGCTCAAATTCGGCAATGACGTCCTCTGGTGAGACTTGGGACTGTTCGTGGGGTTCTTTTTTCAGGAACAGGTCTTGCATGAAGAATCCGGCGCGCAGAGAGGTGACGTCTTTCCGATAGACCTTGAGAACGTCGGAGGTGGTCACGCTGCGACTGCCCGCCCTGGCCTGCTGCCAGAACTCAGCCTCAATTTTGTCGTCGCGTGCCGGGGCGCTTGACTTCAGCTGCTCAAAGCGCCCGGCATTACCCGACTGGGATCTAATCGAGTGATGGTAATGAGGTGTGGTTGCTTTCAGGTCGTCATCCTACTTAATGGGGGCCTTCTTTGCTGGCGAGATCAAACAGAGCAAAACTGCACCTTCGACTTGCCAGTTTCAGAACAGTTCCGCCGGGTTTTTCACAATGTCCAGCAACGAGCGGATGAAGGCGCACTTTTTACCCAGATAAGGGGTGTTTTGGCCGTTGCAGGTGTGAGACAGTTGCGTCACCAGCTGCGCTCGATGACTGTGGTTTTGCACCATGATTCGCAGGTAGCGACTGCGCGCCCTGAGTGTGGGCAGGGAGCTGTCACGATCATTCATCAGGGCAGCAAACTGGCGCGCTTTGTTCAGGGTGAGCAGGCAGCGCATTAATAGGCCACAAACGCGCTCCGCGGCGTTTACCGGCGCATTAAAGACAATGGTGCGCGGAACGATCAGGTCATTTTTCCGTTGCAGTCGTTCACTCAGGCTAACGAGGTGATCGGCGAGGTATTGCAGGGTTTCATTCATCAGTTGCACTTCACAGGCAAAGGGCAGACACATCAAGGCCCGATCATCACCGGGCAGGTGAATGGCCAGGGCACTCTTGCTCAGCCAGGAGGGACAAATGCAGGCCATAATGCCCATGGTTTCATGGCCCAGGTCGCTTTCGGTCTGGACTATGTTAAAGGCCGGTGGCAAGCGCAACTCAGAGCAGCCCGGAATAGGCCAGATGCTCACCTGGCAGGGCAGGGTGGCGTCTGGCACCCGGTGGTGGCCTGTGAGCTTGCTGATAAGCTGCTGCACCGCCTCGGGAGTGCCCAGGATATCGATGTCGTTGAATGTTGTGCACAACCCTTGCAGGTAGCGGGAAAAAGAGCCGGTGATTTGCAGTATGGGTTGGTCGGTGCTCTCATTGATATCTTGCACCATCCCCAGCGCGGTGCGCACCAGTGGCGACAGCTCAACCCGGGCAATGGGGCCCGGCAGGCTCGGTATCTGTGTCCAGCTGTTGTGGGTTTTGTACCACTGGCTCAGGGCGTGCTGGTGCTTACTGCCCGGCGGCAGGGCATTCAGGCAGTCAACCACCTGCTGGTTGTGCACCGGCTGGCCATTGAGTAGCAGGCCATTGCTGCCACAGTAGTTGAGGAAGAAAAAACGCAGGCGAGTGGTGTGAAAGGAGTCCCTGAGGGCGGTAATGTTCTGCCACACCTGGTCGACGCTCTGGGGGTGGCCATCCACCGTCAGGCCGTGGTGCATGGCCAGAAAGCGCAGGACGCAATGTTGGTGGTGGTTTTGCTCATCCCGGACCGGGGACCCGCGGTTCAGTCGCCAGGCTTTTTGCCAGATATCCCGGGCTTCAGCATGATAATAGAGTTCAGGCAGGGCATTGAGTCGGTTGATCAGGTAACGCACCTGGCGGACCGAGTGATCGCCTGGCACCTTGTCGAACGCTGCCAGCACTTGATCGTCGCTCAAGTAACGGCCACCGAGAGGTTTCGCATCGGTGGCCAACAGGGTGAGGAATATTGCCTGCTCAAGTTGCCAGCCACCTTGCCCGAAACGGTGGTAGACGGTTTCCGGAGTGATTGTCTCGGTAGACAGGGTGAGGTTGTCCAGGCAACAGCGCTCCCGGAAACGGAGTTCGTTCAGCCGTCCCCTGACCTTGAGATAGTCCTTTAAAACGTCTTCGGGCTGGACTGGTCGACCATTGAGCTGAAACCCCTTGAAAATACACTCTTCCTTAAATCTTGCTCTGCCAAGCCTACCTTCCGGGGTGTGGGGAAAGCTGTCCAGCACATCGTCCGGCGATAACAGCTGGCTATTGATACGCAGGGAGTTCAGGCAGCAGTCTGCCTGGAAACGGGCCAGGTCGAGCAAGGCGCCGGCTTCTTTCATGGTGTCGACCACGGTTTGTGCCGCCACCAGTTGGCCGTTCAGATGCAGGCCCTGTAAGCAGCAGCTGGCCAGAAAACGGCCCAGACTTTGTTTGGCTACACGAGTTAATGGAAATTCCCTGGCCACAGCCTCGGTGGTCAGTCGCCGGCCAAACAGAGACAGGCCACGCAGGCAGCAGTCGGCCATAAAACGTGCCCGCTCCAGCCGGCCTCTGGCCGCAGTATAAGCCTGCAACACGGCCTCAGGGAGAACGAGTTTACCGTCCACAGGGATTCCCTTGAGACAGCATTCGGAGAGAAAGCGAGTGGAGTCGAGGATCCCGCTGAACTGCTTCGGATATGCCGCAAGCACTGCCGCCGGGGTGACGGGTTTGCCCGCCAGGGGCAGACCGTGCAGGCAACACTCTCCTTTGAAATGGGCCAGTTCCAGGGTTGACCCCGCGGCACTCAGGGCCTGGACCACTTGGTCTGGGGTAATGTGCTCACCCCGTATGGGTACTCTGTTCAGGCAGCATTTGAGTTTGAAGTGGGCTGCCCCCTGACATCCCTGTCGGCTGTTTGGGAACCACTCCAGCACCACTTCGGCGGGGATTGTCTGACCGTTCACGGGCACTCCGAGCAGGCATTGACTTTCCATAAAGCGTCCCAGCTCCAGCCATGCCCCGAGTCTCTGGTAATCACCGGCGACCATCCGCGGGGTTACCTGCTGGCCCGCAATCGGTATGTGTTTTTCGCAGCACTCAGCTTTGAAGCGGGCAGCGGCCAATCTGCCCAGGTAGTTATCAGGGAACGTTGTGATCACTTCATCTGCCGTTACCGGGTGACCATTTATGGTCAGGTTTTGCAGGCAGCACTCAGATTTAAACCGTGACAGTTCCAGCCGGGCTTTTATGTCCTGAAAAATTTGCACCACGGCTTCGGGTGGTACTGGCTGGTCATGAAGTGGGACGGCTTGCAGGCAGCAATCAGCCAGGAAACGCCCCAACTCCAGGTTGGCATTACTGGCTTTATAGTGCTGAACAACCGTGTCGGCTTTGACCAACTCACCATTGATTTCAAGGCCCTGCAGGCAGCAGTCGCCCAGAAAACGGCCGACGCCGATCCGGCCTTGCGGACTATTGGGGAACTGACTGATTACTGCCTCCGGGGATACTGGCCGGCCGAATAGTAACAGGCCGCTCAGGCAGCACTCTTGTTTGAAACGTGCCAGCGCCAAACGGCCCTGAGGCGTGTCGGGGAAATCCCCGGCCACTGCATCCGGCACTATATTTCGGCCGTCCAGTGACAACATATTCAGGCAGCAGAGTTGTTTGAAGCGAGCCCGACCCAGCAGGCCCAATGGCGTTTGCGGAAAGCATCTGATCACGTCTTCAGGGCGGACTCGCTTCCCTCTGAGCAGCAGGCCATGCTCAAAGCAGTCGGCCATGAAACGGGCCAGGCCCAGCTGCCCCAGGTTATCTCTGGGAAAGGTGTTGACCACGATGTCGGGGGATACTAGTGGGCGATTGGCGATATGGCTTTCCAGGCAGCACTTTTTCAGCACCATCGCCAGCTCCAGGATTGCCCCGCTGGACCGGTAGTCGCAGCTCACCTCATCAATGGTGACCTGACGACCGTGCAGTAGCAGCTCTTTTTGCCAGCACTGAGATCTGAAGCGCCCGCGGGCCACTCTGCCTTTGGGTGTGTCGGGAAATCCTGCCAGTACCGCTTCGGGGGTAACTGGCTTGCCATCGAGTTTCAGTTCCAGCCAGAAACAGGTCTCTCTGAAGTTGGCAATGGCAAACTCGCATCGGTGCTTGGTGTCGCACTTGCGCTTGAATTCGGCAATGACCTCGTCAGCTGTTACGGTTCGCCCTGCCAAGGGTATGTGCTGCAGACAGAGGTTTTGCAGAAAGTAGCCCGGGCGCAGTGAGGTGAAGTCCTCGCGATAGCTTTTGATCACATCGGCGAGAGTCACTACGCGACCCCTAAGTGGTTTTTTTTCCCAGTAGCAGCTCTCTACCACCCGCCCATCCGGAGGCTGGTTGTTCTTTTTCTTGCCGTGATAACCCCTGGCCGGTTGATGTTGGAAGCCGGCGCGGCGAGTATGGCTGGTTGTCGCTTTCAGCATTGTGCCTGCTCGCCAAGGTGTATCAGTTGCAGCAGCGTGTTGACAAAGACCTGTTGCCGGGAGGGCAGGGCGCAGGACAGCCAGCGCTTCAGTTCCTGTACGAACAGGTTGTACGAGGCATGGCGTCGCAACTCATCCAGCAGCGTAGTGCTGAGCTTGACCAGCCCGGGGCGCAAGGGGTCGTCCTCGCTGAGCAGTCTGGCAAACTGGTGCGCCTTGTTCAGGGTAAGCAGGCAGCGCATTAGCATGGCGCACATTCGCTCCCCCGGGCTTTTGGAAAAATTGAATACAATGGTGCGTGGGATTTCGAAGTCTGCCCCTTGTTGTAACTTGGTCGTTAACGGGGCGAGGTGATTAATCAGGTGGTCCAGTATGCCATTCATCAGGCACACTTCGGCACTGAACGACGCACAGTTAAAGCGGCCATCAACCCCGGGCATAGCGATGCTGAGGGTATCAATACCTGTCAGCACCCTGTCGACGTAGATATTGGCCTGTATCAATGCCACTTTTCTGCCGGGTTCGCCTTCGGACAGGGTAATGCTGAAAGTTGTGGGTATTTTCAGTTGCGAGCAGCCGCGAAACTCCTGAACAAACACTCGGCGTAATTCCTCCGACTTTTCGCCGTTACAATCACTACTGAGTTGAGTCACCAGCTGGTTGACCAGGGCAGTGACGCCCTCTTCCGTACCGATGATGTCGATATCATTGTACGTTGTGCATAGCCCTTGCAGGCAGCGGGAAAATGAGCCGGTTATCCAGATGCCGCTGATCTGTTGCATAATCTTCAGCGCCTTGTGGGTCATGGGATTAAGCGGCAAGCGGGGGGAGGGCGTCTCGGACGTCTTTAAAGTGCTGGCTTTACTGTCAGGGAGCGCATCGCTCTGGCTTGATTCTTCTCCGGTCGGTAATTCGGGGTGCCGGGTTGGGTCGGCGGGCTGAAGTGCGGACGGCGACGTGCTGGCAACCGGTGGGCCGGCCCAGTCAGGCGTATGAATCGGCTCCTCAAGCCAGTTTGCCAGGGTCTGCCGCAGAGTACCTGAGGGCAGTTCGTTCAGGCACTCCAGGAGTTCTTCTCTGCTTACTTGTTTGCCATGCAGCTCCTGATTGTTGTGGAAGCAGTGAGCCAAAAAGTAGAATTTCAGACAGGTTTTGCGTGACGACGCTGGCAGCTGTCGGATGTTAAGCCAGACCTGCTCCATGGTCAGCAGCTCGCCATCCACCGGCAGGCCGTACTTAACCGCGATAAAGCGCAGTCGGCACTGTTGATACAGGTAACCGCTAGTGATCTGAGGTGTGTTCACTAGCTGCCAGGCGTGGGCAAAGGTTTTCAGGGCTTCGCCGGAATCATCCCGTTCGGGCAGGGCGTCCAGGCGCTGGATGAGGTATTCCACGGCTTTTACCGTCTGATCACCGGGCACACGGCGAAACGCTGCCAGAACCTGCTCGCAAGTCAGATAGCTACCGTTAATTTTTTTCGCATGCAGGGCCAGTGTGGAAAAAAACATGGCTATTTCGAGCTGCCGGTTCTCACTGGCAAAATCGTGCAGGACCTCTTCAGGGCGAACCTGCCGGCCATAAATGGGAATATTCAACAGGCAACATCGCTGCTTAAAGCGGGCAAGCTGCAGCGTCGCATTCAGCGCGCGATAGTTTTCCACCACCATTTCAGGCGTCACGTTGAGACCGTGAAAAAGCTCCCCTTGAAGGCAACACTGTTCATAAAAGCGTGCCACGCCAAGGCGGCCTGAGGGCGTATCAGGACAGTGGTTGGCTAAATTCCGGACTGAGATTGGCTTGCCGAACAGCTGCTTTCCTGCCAGGGCACACCGATCCATGAAAATGGCCAGCCCAACCTGGCTGTCGGGAATCTGCCTGAATTTCTCCACTACCGTCTCAACCTGGACCGCCTGCCCATGAATATGTCGGTTCTGCAGGCAGCACTTGGCCATAAAGTGGGCGGTCAGTAGATTGCCTTTATGGGTTTTCGGGGATTCATTGAGTACTTGCTCAGGGGGAATCAGCTCACCGTTGATGTGCCTGTTTTTCAGACAGCACTCAGATTTAAAGCGCACCAGACTCAGATAGCCATCTTCAGTTTTCTGCAAAGCTTGCACCACTTCCTCAGTGGTGACCGGGTGGCCGTTGACCCACCGGTTTTTCAGGCAGCAATCTGCCAGGAAACGTCCGATCTCCAGCAGTGAGTCGGTGGCCTTGAAGTCATTGATAACCGTTTCCGGTTTGACGAACTTGCCCTCTACAGGCAGTTTCCTCAGACAGCAGGCCTCTTTGAAGCGAGCCACGGCCAGCTTGTGACGGAACAGGGGATCTTTTTTTCGGTTAAGCTCGGCGATCACTTGCTCTGGAGTAATGAACTGGCCATCGTGGTTGACCTTATGCAGGCAGAGCTTTTGCAAAAAGAGGCCGGAACGCAGTGAGCAGGGATCACTGAGGTAGCTGAGCAGTACGTCACTTGAGGTGATTTTCATGCCGTACAGGTTTTTCTTACTCCAATAGCATGACTCAAGCACACCAGCGTCCTCTGGCGGATGGTAATGCACTACCTGGCGACCTGACAGCGACCCGAGTGGGTGTTGATATTGAGGCTGAGCCATGCCCCGGGAAAATCCATCCGGGTAGACGTGGCGAGATGTTGTTGGTTTCAGAGCATTACCTATTGAGCTGGGTAAATTGACGCTTTTAGACCGGGAGGTTGCAATATGATTCCATTCGATTGCAGCTGGGCGCAAATGGCCGTCTGGCCTGAACGGTAACGGTTTTTTTGCCGAGCGTTTTCAGCATGCTGCGAACCAGGCGATAACGGTCGGCCTCATAATTGCTGTTAAGCCGTGCTGTCCATAGCCATTCGCTCATGACTTTCACCAGCGAGTCACGATAGCTGTGGACTTGCAACAAGGACTGCAGCCGCTCGATAAGCCGGATCAATTCAACCTGTTGCCGGCCCTGAACGCAAACCAGCTCTCGTGCCTTGTTCAGCGTGAGCAGGCAGTGAACCAGTAAGCTGCAAACTCTATCCTCCCGGCGCTCAAAATTCTTGAACAGCAGGGTAGGCACCATAGGCATGTACAACAGAGTTTTCCGGTCTTCCAGTTGCGTTGTCAGCTGATCCAGATTCTCAACCAGGTGAGTCAGGGTGCTGGCCATCAGCGCTTCCTCGGTGCCCAGTGACAGACAGTGCAGTGGCAGGTCAGCATCGGGCATAGACACTAAGACTCTGGCCATGTTTGCTACTTTGGCCACGGGGTGCACCTGGGCCTGTATTACCGCGCTCCGGCTGCCCAACTCACCCTGAGTGAGGGTGATGTGGATTGTCGTGGGGTGGTGCAGCTGAGGGATTCCCGGTACGGCCACGGCAAACACGTTCATGGGTACTGCGGGGTTAGCACGGTTCTGTTGTGCTGTTGCTGTGGCAATCAGCCGGTCAATGGCGGCTTCGCTGCCAACAACGTCGATATGATTAAACTCCGTGCCGGTACCCTGGAGGAAGCGGGAACACTCTCCGGTGATACATAGCTGGTCGTCCCCCTGCATGAGCTTGAGTGCGATGCGGGTCAGCGGATTGAGTTGGCTTGAATGGTCTGTGATGCCATCGTCGGGATACTCGACCAGGCAGGGAAAAAGGTCGCCGCCGGCGTGCAGGTCGCTGACCAGCACGCTGACGCGTTTTACCCGCTCGTAATTGCCAACAAGAGGAATGACCTCCGGGCGCCGGTAACTGAGGTTGGCTTTGCTGGCGGTGGCCAATGAGTGCTCTGGATCGTTGCCGTGGTAAAGCGTACTGACCGGCGCATAAAGCTCTGTCAGCCACTCTCTCAGTGCGTTGCGCATGGCACCTGGCGGCAGCTTGTCGAAGCACTCCAGGACCTGTTCCCAGGTCACCTCATGTTCATGCAGCGGCTGCTGCGTCTGGTGACAATAGGCGAGAATGGTGGCTCGCAGCCGGGTTTTCAGGAACGAGTTGCCAAGGGCTCTGACCGGTTGCATTACCTGGTCCGCCGACAGCAGCTGGCCATCAACCCAAAAGGAGTATTGCAGGGCTAAAAATCGCAGCCGACACTTGTGCACCCGGCTCTCGTTGTTTTTCAGCGGGCAGTCGTTGAGCAGCTGCCAGGCCCTGGCAAAAATTGTCTGAGCCTCATCGGAGCAATCGAGTCTGGGCACGGCGTGCAGCCGTTGGATAAGGTACTCCAACTGCTGGGTGACACAGTTGCCGGGTACGCGCTCGAAGGACTCAAGCACTTGCGCATGGCTAAGGTACTTACCATTAACCTTGCGACCTTTGAGGGCCAGCCGGGCGGTGAAAACAGCCTTTTCCAGCAGCCAGTCATTGCGTTCATACTGCGCAAGCAGCGCTTCTGGCATGACGGGTTTGCCGTAAAGCATCAGCCCAAGCAGACAGCACTGCTGCTTGAATTGGACCAGTTCTGTGAAGGCATTGATGGCCTGGTAATTATTCGCCACGGTTTCCGGGGGCACATCGATCAGCCCACGCAGGTAGCACGCTTCAAGAAACCGGGCCCGCTCCGGGAGAGTGCCGGCAATTTGAAAATCTCTGATCACTTCCCCGGGATTGACCGTTTGACCAAACAGGTGAAGCCCCTGCAGGCAGCACTGTGCTTTGATCCAGACCTGCTGCTGTGTGCCTGGCTGGGTTTTGGGAATATTGGTGACAATTGACTCCGGTCTGATCTGCTGGCCGCGCAAGGGGATACCGTCCAGACAACATTGTGCCTGAAAGCGCATGGCCTCAAGAGGGTTCCGGGCTGCCTGGTAGTGACTGATTACTTCTTCCGGGCAGATCATCCGTTCAGGCAGATGCAGGCCGGTCAGGCAACACTGCCCCTTGAAGTGCGCCAGCCTGGTCTGGGCATTGACAGTGGTCAGGGCCTTGAGCGCCAGGCTCGGGCTGACTTCTGCCAGTCCTTGCAAGGCGCACTCCATGGTAAAGCAGGCCGCCGCATGCTTGCCCGCCGGAGACGGTGGAAATGCCTCCAGCACCGCCCGGGGGCAGACTGCCTGACCGGCGATACGACGACCGGCCAGGCAACACTGGGCTCTGAAATCGGCCTCCTCCAGTCGTGCGGCCAGGGCCTGGAAATCGGCAATTACTGCTTCCGGGCTGATGGGTTGCTCTCGCACCGCCAGGCCCTTCAGACAGCACTGCGCTCTAAAGCAGGCCGCTTCAAGTTTGCCCTCCTGGCATGGTGGAAAGTCGTTGATCACTTCCTCCGGCCCGATTGGGTGTCCGTGCAACCATATACCAGCCAGACAGCACTGCGCTTTAAAGCGGGCCAGCTCGATGGGGTCGGCCAACATCTCAAGCCCGGCAACCAGGTTCTCTGGCAGAAGTTGCTGACCAAACAGGGGGATTGCTTTCAGGCAACACTGAACCTTGAAGCGCAACTGCTCCTTGGAGGAACCGATGGCGCGAAACTCTCTGGCCACATGCTCAGGCGAGAGCAGCTGACCATTGAATTGCAGGTGACGCAGGCAGCAAAGGGCCTTGAAGCGGGTGATACCCAGTTTACCTCGCTGATTGTTCGGAAAACCGTGTACGACAGACTCGGGTGTGAGAGGCTTTCCGCCGATGTTCAGTCCGTTCAGGTAGCACTCTTGTCTGAACAGTGCCTCGTCCAACTGGGCTTTGGCGGCATTGTAGTACCACAGCACTTGTCTGGGAGAGACGCTCTGGCCACCTAGTGGGACATTGTGCAGACAGCACACTTCCAAAAAGCGGGCCATTTCCAGGTTGGCCGTGATCTCCCGATAACTGTCAGCCACTGCCTCGGGACTGATCTGCTCACCGTTCAGCAGGCAGCCGTGCTTGAAGCAGTCGTCGCGAAACCGGGCCGCCCCCAGCTTACCCAGGAATGTATCCGGAAACTCACTGATGACGTCGTCAGCGGTGACGTGCTGGCCATAAAGTGGCAGGCCAGTCAGGCAGCAATCCTGTAAAAAGCGTGCTGCCTCCAGCTGCGCGTTGATCGCCTTGTAGCCCTCCAGCACCAACTCGGCAGGCACTGGCTGACCATAAATCATGATGCCTCGACGACAGCAGTCATTTTGGAATCGGGTCAGCTCCAGTGGAACGTTGATCTGTTTGAAATGCGCCACCACGGCATCGGGGGCAATGGGTTCACCATTCAATGGCAGTCCTCGCAGGCAACACTCCGACTTGAAGCGTGCTATGGCCAGGTCACGCTTCTCGACTTGGCTCCCATTGCTGCTAAAGACGGCAATCACCTCCTCTGGCGAAACACTCCAGTTGCCAAAGCAGACTTTGCGCAGACAGAGCTTTTGCAGAAAAAAGGCTGTTCTGAATGAAGTAGTGTCATTCATGTAACCGATGATGACGTCCGCCGGGGTGATCTCATAACCGAACATTTCCCGGCTTGACCAGTAGGCATCTTCGAGTTTCTTGCCATCGACTTTCGGCAGCACGGAACAGATGGAAGGGACAGAAGCCGTCATTCGGGCAAGAAAAGCCTGAGAGAAGTCGACACTTGGGGGGCAGGACACCCGCTTGGCGGGAATGAAAACTGGAGCCGTTGCTTTCAGAGTGACACCTGTGTTGTGAAAATATGTAAGAATTTGCCGCTCAGCGCCAATCGCGAGACTAAGAAACTGTCCGAGAATAGCGCGCGTAGTGAGGATTGCGAGAAACTGAGGATGAAAATTTCTGCTTCTGAGGAGAATAGCGGGGCTATTTGACGAAGCAGCAGGAATTTTCAGACCAATTTATCGCAATCGCACAACTGCAGGAGCAGTCACCGCGTAGGGCAGTCTATTACCGGACAGCCTCCCGCAGGGGCACCAACATCTCACGGCCCTTTGACCAGAAAGAGTTCACTTGGTTGCATTGGTTTGGCCAAAAGTGCTGTTAGCTGACGCTGTGCGATTGAGAAACCCGGCTTTTCACCTATAGTTGCCTCCGATTACTCCTGCTGCCTGTGGTGCAGGCTGAATATTAAGGGCGTTATGTGAGCAGAGGTGCCAGGATGGAGGCTCGATTTTTAGAACATGCTGAGACGGTTGGCTTCCAAGCCTTGATAGACGTGTTGAAAACTCATTATTCCGGAGAATCTGCGCGTTGGGATAGTATGGCATTTCAACGGCACATCATGATTGTTACTGGCAGAGCTTGCTTGAATTTTGTCGCCTCCGGATTACCAGTGGAGCAGGGCCTCAGAACATTTCGGTCGGTGAGCCTTGCGGCGGGTGTGGTGGGACTCTCCATCATCGTGCCGATGATGCATGTGGTAGCAGCATCGAGCGAGGAAGAGATGTGGGAAAACATGTCGCTTGCACTGCGGTTATTTGTCTGTGACTGCGCCCGGTTCTATTTGTTGACAGACTTAGTACCGGAGCTGGTCCTGAATACGTTGGCGTAACTGCCAGTTCAGAAAGTGCCGCCACGCCTGTTCTTGCAGGCAGGTGGCGTGCGTCGCTGTCCAGACGTCAATTGTGAGCGTGCAGCTCGTTATTGAGCTCAATGGCGGATTTGTTGGTCAGGCATTCCAGGGTGCCGGTCAGCGAATTTCGTCGAAACAGCAGGTCGGACTTGCCGCTTAACTCGCCGGCTTTGACCACGTCGATAACCTTCCTCTGATCATCAAGTACTTGCACCTTGCTACCAGCCGTGAGGTAGAGGCCAGCTTCAATAATGCAGCGATCACCAAGCGGTATGCCCAGTCCAGCGTTGGCGCCGATCAGACAGTTATCACCCACACCGATTACGACACTGTTGCCGCCCGACAGCGTCCCCATGGTGCTGCAACCACCGCCGAGGTCAGAACCTTCGCCAACCATCACGCCGGCCGATACCCGGCCTTCGATCATGCTGGTCCCTTCGGTGCCGGCATTGAAATTGATAAAGCCTTCGTGCATCACGGTAGTGCCTTCGCCCACATAAGCGCCGAGGCGCACGCGGGCGGTATCGGCAATGCGCACTCCGCCAGGCACAACGTAGTCGGTCATTTTCGGGAATTTATCCACCGAGTGGACACTGAGGATGCGACCGAGGGCGCGGGCCAGCAGTTGGCGCTCGGGCAGCTCTTCGGGGTCGATGGCACCTTCGCTGGTCCAGGCCACGTTGGGCAGCAGCGAGAAAATGCCAGCCAGGTTGGTGCCGTGGGGTTTGACCAGCCGGTGCGAGAGCAGGTGCAGTTTCAGGTAGGCCTCGGGCGTGCTGGTGGGCGCCTCATCAGTGGCCAGAATGGTGATCACCCGGGGGCGGTCGCTCTCTTCAAGGATGCTGGCAACATCGGCCAGCTCATCCTGTTTCATATCGATAAACATATCTTCCAGGGCGTGCAGGGTTTTGCTGTCCAGCTCGATACATTCGTTACCACCCTGGTAGTCAACCAGCCGTGCGATACCGTCAAGCAGTGCGGGTGCCGGGTTGAGGATGGGGCGGGGATAAAATACTTCCAGCCACTGGCCGTTGCGGTTTTTACTGCCAACGCCGATGGCCAGGCTGAAATGGGGGGTGCTCATTAGTCGCTCCTTTTACTGGGCAGAGAATGACAAAAGTTCGTTGCGGTACTGCTCGCTGGAAAAGCCTGACAGTCGGGTTTTGCCAGTATCCAGAAGCGGGCGTTTCATCAAGGCTGGCTGTGCCAGCATCAGGGTGATGGCCTTCTCTTCATCGATATTGGCCCGCTGTTGTTCGTCAAGCTGACGCCATGTGGTGCCACGGCGATTAAGCAGAGTTTCCCAGCCCAGCTCATCGACCCACTGCTGTAAGGTAGCGCGCTCCAGAGGGTTCTTGCGGTAGTCATGGAAACGGTATTCGACGCCTGCTTCGCTCAGCCAGCGGCGTGCTTTTTTGATGGTGTCGCAGTTGGGTATGCCGTACAAAATGACCACGCGATCTCCTGTTTTTCAAGGTCTCAGAGCGGCTAAAGCTTACACGGTTATGGATTGATTTGCCTACTGCCCGGCAAAGATCGGCAGTACGTTTTTGTCTCAATGGCCGTAAACCGGAGGTCTTTCGCGCCGATACCGAGCGATATATCAAACCACGGGGTTGATAGCGTGAGTGAATTGTACGGTGAGACGCAAGAGTGTGCTTTTTCCGGCAGTACAGGCCGTTGCCAGGAGGTGGTCGATTCGGGGCAGTCACTGTGCTTCTGGCATGACCCGCAGGCGGATAAAACCGGTGCAGATGTTCGGGAACGGCTAGAACAGCGGGCGCGCACCGGACTGCCCATGGAGGGCTTTTTTTTGCATCGGGCTGATCTTGACCATATTGACCTGGTCAATCATGGCGAGGGTAAGCCCTACCGGTTGATCAACTGTGACCTCAGTCGTGCCAGTTTGCGCCACGGCCATCTCTATCGGTTGGACCTTTCCGGCTCCCGGCTGCTAAAGGCCAATTTTGCCGGTGCCAATCTCCATCGGGCTGACCTGGCCGGATGTAATTTATTGGGCGTCAATCTGAAAAACGCCCTGCTGGAGCATGTTCACTGGGGTGAAAAATTGTACCAGGAGCAGCAGGCCGATCAGCATCCGCAGCAGGCGGTTGAGTTGTACCAGGAGGCGGAAGAGACAGCCAGGAACATCCGCCGCCACTGTGAACAACAGGGCATGATGTCAGTGGCTGGGCACTTTTATTACCGGGAACGGGTTTTTCATCGTCGGCAGATGCCACGGTTCTCTCGTCACCGTCTGTTGTCGTGGCTGGTGGACAAAACCAGTGGCTATGGTGAGTCACCTCTGCGGGTAGTGACGTTCTCGCTGGGGCTGATTTTATCGTGCTCTTTTCTCTATCTGTTCAGTGGGCTGAACAGTGGTGGCACAGTGCTGAAATTTGATCAGAGCCTGGGTTTTGTCACCAATCTGCACTACTGGCTGGACTGCCTTTACTTTAGTGTGGTGACCTTTACCACACTCGGTTACGGTGATGTGACACCCACTGGATTATCAAGAATTGTCGCTGCCTGTGAAGCGTTCACCGGCAGCTTCTCACTGGCGTTGTTCGTGGTGCTGTTTGTCAGGAAGATGATTCGTTAGACGTCAGCTGTTCGTGGCATAGGCATCGGTCTCCTCCGGATCGCAACTGATGGCGGCGTGCGGCTGCCCTTGCAGTAGTTTTTTAAACTGTTCCCGCTGCAGATGCACTAACTCCCGGTGATTACCACCCTGAAAGTACAGGTCATGTACTGCATTGAGTTCATCATCCCAGCAGGTTTTCATGCCGTAGGCGATGCCCATGGCAGGCACTGCACCCATTTCACAGTCTGGGAACAACGTCTCAAGAGCAGGTTCAGTGACCAGGTGCAGGCGGCGGTTCAGTTTGGTATTGAGCCAGCGAAGCATCAGCTTATTCATGGATGGGACTATGGCCATTACATATCCATCGTCGTCTTTTAGAACAACAGCCTTGGCCATGTTTTTAACCGGTACACAGGCCAGGTGGGCAGTGTTCAGTGCGCCATCAGAGTAGGGGTGGCTGACAACCTCGTAATCCACCTGGTTGTGGTGCAAAAAAGCCTCAAGCTTTGGGGCGATAGACATCAGATACTCTCTAGCAGATACTCTTGGATCCCCGTCAGCGACACAAAAGAACACACCGCGGAGAACGTAGAACAATTGTTCCGTAGATTCTAGACGCAAATCAGTGAGTTTGTGGTGGTATTTTGTCCAGCTGCCACCACAGCCCGACCCGGCAGGGGGATTGTATCATTGCATTGGCTAACGCGCTGCGAGAAGCAATTACCCTACCAGCCAACCGGTGAATCGACTGCGTCCCAGACACCAGGTTGTGCTCAGTGAGATAACGGTGATTGCCAAGGTGAGCAAAGGCACGGTAATGACAGTGGCTCCGGGTAGTATCTCCCACTGTTGCAGGAGCCAGAGAAAGAGGGGATGGATTAAAAACAGGCCAAGACTGTTCCTGGCGACAAACTGAATCAGACGTTGTCCGTGTGCTTGCACGACAGGTGCATAACGATATCCAAGACTGAAAACAACTGCTGCCATGATTGCCGTGTTCAGGGTTTTATAGGAGGTGTAGCGCCCGGGGGCGTACTTTGCCGCCAGAGATGAGCGATACCATAGAGCGAAAAAACTCAGTATAAAGACAACAAATGCCGTCAGTGCAAGCCAGCGTACGTTCTGTGGTTGAATTGGTGTTCTGATCAGGGCGTAGCCAAGCAGCAGGTAGCCACCATACATAATCACACTGACTTGTCCGACAGAATTGATATGCATCAGGTAAAGAGTCGTCAGGGCCAGCCAGCCCAGTACCAGCATTTTCAGTCGATCATCGGACAATTGCTGGGCAATGGGCTGCAAAAAGGGGATAACAAAGTAGAGCGGGATAAAGTAATAGTAAAACCCCAGGTGGCCCCAGGTGGGCTTGGTGGCGATCTGCCTGAGGTCTGCCAGGGTGACAGCAACGTCGTAAGTGCCATAACGGTCTACTCCGGCCAGCACGGCATAGATCACTGACCAGGCCAGAAACGGCACCAGCACCCGGCTGACACGGCGGAGCAGGTAATAACGCAGATTGAAAGGGCGCGTATCGCCAAGTAGCAGGGCGCCGGTGATCATGATAAATACTGGCACAGCCCAACGGGAGGCAACGTTATAGCCCACTGCCGCCAGCCAGTCGCCAGTGGGGATCTGGTCAATCAGATGCCGGTATGGGCCAATGACGTGGATCATAACTACGGCAATGGCCGCTGCAGCGCGAAGCAGGTCGATATAGAAGTAGTCTGACCGTGATGGCATGGGGACTCGGGCGTTTGTAATGTTTTTAAGCTGTTAACGAGGTGGGCGCAGAGTACCTCATTTGAGGGTTGCCAGCCTACTGTTTGTTCCGGGAAGTTCAGGATCCACACGAGTATTATGTCTTGTCCCCCGGCGGTCATATTCCACAGAAACTAGTCCATGGTCGTGCAATTATTGTGCATCAGAGCAGCCATCATGGTAGCCACCCGAATATGCTGAATTAAACCGCCGCATCGGGTATCACTAAACCAACCTTGGGGCAAACCTTCGGTTGTCAGCGCTGCTCGTCGGCTACCGCTCGCAGAATACGGATATCGTTGATGAGCAAACTTTCATCCTGAGCAAGGCGGGTCTTGAAGGATTCATACTTATCCCAGCATAACGACTGGTAAAGACTATAAGGGGTCGCTCCTCCGGGAAGATTCTTGGCATCCAGCATTATTTTGGCATAGGTGAACATTAACAGGCCGAGCTCTGTACAAGTAGATAGCGCTAGAGAATGATGTCTGGTTAAATCTTTAAATTTCTCTAACAACATTGCCTCTTCGAGCGAATTGACACCTGCCATTTGTTCGTGAATTTCATTAATCGCCTGACGGTTCACCAGTCCATCAGGAAATTTTTTAATAATCTCATCCAAAAAAATATCATAATTACCCCGAGATTCGGACGAATATAGCACATCCCACAGTAGTTTGAAGGTTCGCCAGGATTGACAATATCGTTCGGACAAACGTTTGATGGTGTAGATTTCGTTTGGGCCGAACTCGCGGGCAGGATTGTCTATATCCCTTCCTAACAGACACTCTCTGTCCTGCTCTGCCCTGGTCAACTTCGCCTCAGCATTCGCCAGCGGTGTTGTCGGCCTGGCACTGGCGGCTGTGCCCAAAACAAAGACTGTTGCACCAATAACACTGGTGGCGGCAACCCTCATCCATGGGAAGTCGGCCTCTGATGTAACACCGGCCAGGGTGCCTCCCACCAGTGCACCGATTGCCCCCATACCAATAAGATCCCGGGTTGATACACTCCGCTGAACGGTATGTCGATTCAAAGCCCCACGTTTCTCTCTTGGGGTGTAGCTCACCTTCGGACCGATTAACTGGTTGTCGATACTCGGTACGCCAGACGCCCGGGGTGTTCCCGGTCCACTGATACCTCGATTCATAATCATCTATTCCTATTGGCTGCTCAAAGGTTACTGTTTGTTACTTCATGCAGAGCCAAACAGGTATAACAATGTGGTTGGTCATCCTAACCATTTTCGCGTAAAGCCGCGCTCTGGCAGGAGCCTGAAGGGAGGGTCTACTATAGACACGCAGAGCACGAAGGAATAGAAATCTTTTTCCAGGTGCTCTCTCGTGGTTTTATCTTTTTATCGAAGCACAGAGCCGGCGCTTACAGGCCAGCCTGGTGACGCAGGGTTTCGGCCTTGTCAGTCCGCTCCCAGGTGAAGTCTGTTTCTTCGCGGCCAAAGTGACCATAAGCGGCAGTCGCCTGATAAATTGGTCGTTTGAGATCAAGCATGGCGATCAGGCCTTTGGGGCGCAGATCGAAGTTTTCCCGCACCAACTCTACGATCTTCTCATCACTGATTTTGCCAGTGCCAAACGTATTGACGCTGATCGACGTCGGCTGGGCAACACCAATGGCGTAGGAAACCTGAATCTCACAGCGGTCGGCCAGACCGGCAGCAACAATGTTTTTAGCGACGTAACGGCCAGCGTATGCGGCAGAGCGATCCACTTTCGATGGGTCTTTTCCGGAGAACGCACCACCACCGTGACGGGCCATACCGCCATAGGTGTCAACGATGATCTTGCGGCCAGTCAAACCGCAGTCGCCTACCGGGCCACCAATAACAAAATTGCCGGTGGGGTTAATGTGGTACTCGGTGCCATCATGCAGCCACTGGGCTGGCAGTACTGGCTTGATCACATGTTCCAGTACTTGTGTGCGCAGCTCTTCGAGGCTGATAACGGGATCGTGTTGAGTGGACAGGACCACCGCGTCGATGGCTACCGGCTTGCCGTCTTCACCGTAACGCATGGTGATTTGGCTCTTGGCATCCGGGCGCAGCCAGGGCAGCGTTTTGTTCTTGCGCAGCTCAGCCTGACGCTGAACCAGCAGATGGGCGTAGAAGATTGGTGCCGGCATCAGGGTGTCGGTTTCGTTGGTGGCATAACCAAACATCAGGCCCTGGTCGCCAGCCCCCAGCTCTTTGTCGTCGGTCTCGTCCACACCCACGGCAATATCCGGCGACTGTTTACCAATAGCGTTGAGAACCGCCACGCTCTCGCCGTCAAAACCCAGGTCGCCGTGGTTGTAACCGATGCCAGTGACCACGGTACGGACGATATCTTCAATATCGACATAAGTCACAGTACGCACTTCACCGGCAACAATGACCATGCCGGTTTTTACCATCGT
>JAQFVO010001158.1 GCA_027942505.1 Endozoicomonas sp.
AATTGTCCAGAAATAATTTCCACATATCCGGGGGCGCTACCCGCCTCCCGCTGCCCGCAAAAGCACAAACGGGTGGACCTTTGCGGGTAGCGTCCTGAAATGTGGAAGTTATTTAAAGACAACTCCTTAGTGGAATGGTTATAGTTTTCCGGACACGCAAACTCGAAGAGAATGCCCGACTGAAAGAGGAGCATGCCATTTTAAAAAAGGTGACCGCCTTCTGTGCAAGAGAAAGCCTCTGAGATATCAGTTCATCAGAGACCACCAGGAAAGAGTATAAGAGTCATGTGCCGGGTTATGTCGGTATCCTGCACAGGCTACTATGACCGCCTTTCCCGTCATGAGTCGAAACGATCTCAGGGAAATCTGGCATTGAAGGCAGACATTAAGGCGATTCATGAAAAGAGTCGTCAAACTTACAGTGAGCGTCGTATTAAAGATGATCTGGCCCTATTTTATGATGAGAGTGGGCAAACACATCAGTCGGCAGCGGATAAACCGCTTAATGAAAGCTGAAGGTATCGTATGTAAAACCGGGCGAAGGTTTAAAGCAACCACCAACTCCCGCCATAACAAACCGGTGGCTGACAGTACGTTAGACCGTGACGTTCAACGGGAACAGCCGAACCAGGCGTACGTAGGCGACATTACCTACGTCCCTACTCGTGAGGGCTGGCTGTGCTGTACCTGTCTGTTTTCATCGACGTGTGCTCCAAAGTCGTTGCGAGCTGGTCTATGAGCGGTAGAATGACGGCAACACTGGTGACGGACCGGTTGGAAATGGCGCTGTGGAAGCGTAGACCGCTGGCAGGCCTGTTGGTTGATAGTGATCGGGGGAGCCAGTACGCCTCAGATCGTTATCAACAGCTTCTCAACGACAATGGTTTTATATGTAGCATGAGCCGCAAGGGGAATTGTTGGGATAATCCCGTGACTGAGAGCTTTTTTCATACTCTGAAGACAGAACTCATTCATCATGAGGACTTCCAGACGCAGGAAGAGGCGCAGCAGGCAATTTTTGAGTATATCGAAGTGTTTTATAACCGTCAGAGAAAGCACTCGACTAATGGCTACCTGGCACCGTTCGTGTATGAACAAAAACTTGCCAAGGCAGCGTAAAAACGTGTCCGAAAAAGTCTTGCCACATCAGTTTTGCAGACGAACGCAAATACGTACATCAACATAGCATTGTGGGCATCAGGTGCGGGAGGTTGCCAAAGGATTACTAAGTAATTGATAAACGTTGATGCTGCTGTACGCCCCTTTTGCCAGTACCATCAAACGAAACCCCCAGTTGCCGCCAGCCA
>JAQFVO010001180.1 GCA_027942505.1 Endozoicomonas sp.
GCATTACCGGAACTATTTTACTGACCGGACACTCAATGTTTCGTAAATGCTCATTTTTTTGTAGGCAAAAGGGTCCACTTTGTGAATGTGCTCATTTGTTTTGCTGAGCTGTAGTCGAGCCGACCTGAAAATCGCCCACAGGAAATGAACAGGTACCATTTTTCGCAACATTTATCGTGTGAGGGCTTTGGCTTTGAATGTTCAACCGAATGTAGCTGTGCCGGTAAATCAGACACCGGCCAGAGATGGATACCGGAAGAAGGGACGATCTTTACTCACTGGA
The DNA here is from genome assembly GCA_027942505.1 of Endozoicomonas sp. Taxonomy (GTDB): domain Bacteria; phylum Pseudomonadota; class Gammaproteobacteria; order Pseudomonadales; family Endozoicomonadaceae; genus Endozoicomonas. The sequence goes on from JAQFVO010001180.1 coordinate 284, forward strand.
GCCGTTATGGGTGTGGGTTTTTACGTGGGAAGGTCGGCAGCTGAGTCTGCTGGCAACGGTGTATGTAGAAAAGTCTTCGAAAATCCATTGCTTCAACCATTTATGATTAAATCCGAGTTTGCCCCTGTGCTTGGTACCCTTGCAGGCTATATTGCGGGAGACGGCGTTTATCACGGATTGGGTGTCTGGGAAAAAGGGTCTCGTGTGATTAAAGTCTGTGCCTGTATTGGTGCGGTGTGCAGCATGCTTGCCGGTCGTGAGTTAATGTACTCACTCGTGGATATCAATCCATTTCCTGACTCATATCCGTGCCGAGTGATTGTGGGGGGGAGTAACGAGTTGTTCAACGACTGGGCATTGGCTGCGCTTGGTGCTGGCGCAGGGCACTTGGCTGGAAAAGGTTTAGAGTATGTGGCTCAGAAGGCGTATGCGCGCGTTGGTGTGGCGGCCAGAGTTGTTGGGTCCCTCTTGCCGCAATAGGATGTGATGGTCGAGCCTGGTTGAGGAAAGAGGGCGGCATAGCTTTCAGGCCGCTGTTCAGTGTCTCTGTTTTCTGGGCCAGACGAGGCTGAACCGGGCGCCGCCAAGTGGGCTGTTGCTGACCAGCGCCCGGCCATCGTGCCAGTACATGATGCGCCGGACAATAGAAAGGCCAAGACCGTAGCCACCTGATTTGCGGGTTCTGCTGTCATCCAGCCTGGAAAACGCCGAGAAGACCCGCTCCCACTGCTCTTTTGGAATTCCCGGACCATCGTCGTCGACATCAATACGACACGTATCTTGGGTGGATGAAAAGCGCACTTGTATCTGGCTGTCTGCGTATCGGCAGGCGTTGCCCACCAGATTCTGTATTGCCCGGTGCAGATAGCGTCGGTCGATTTCGACAAAACGGCGGGGGTCAAGAACATTGCAGGGGATGTGTTCTATGGTGACCCGGTTCTGCTGCCGCAGGTGTTCAGCAACCACTTGCGCAACCACCTTATCAACATCATGACGTTTCAGATTAAGTGTTGGCGCCCCTTGTTCCAGGTTGGCATAGGTGAGAAATTCATCCACCAGGTTGTCCAGTTCCTGGATATCCTGATCCATACCGTCCAGCTGAGCCTCCCGTTCCTCTACTGTTTTTGCCTCCGCCACCAGGTCCAGGCCAAAGCGCAAACGGGCTACAGGGGTCCGCAGTTCGTGGGAAACACCTCGAATCATCTCTTTTTGCAGGCTGAGCAGTCGCTGAATATGGTCGGCCATGGCGTTGAAAGCCCGTGCCAGTCGGCCAATAGAGTCGGCACCGCCAACATGGACCCGGACATCAAAGTCACCACGGCTAAAGCGGGTGGCCGCCCGCTCCAGTTTACGCAACCGCTTCTCGATACCCCGTACCAGGATGTAAATGGCCAGGCTGAGAAAAAACAGGAAGGAAAGCCCCAGAGTCAGGGTGAGTTTGAATGGGTAGAGGTTCAGCAGTTTAACGGGGCCCAGGTGAAGTATTTGGTTTTTGTCGTTTAATTGGGCGTAAAGCTGAAGGGTTTCATTACTGAGGTTCAAGACGGTGATAATGCCCCCTTGATGCAACTCGTGCCGTTGCACAGGGGTCAGTTGAGTGATTGGATAACCGACAATGTTGACCGGATAACTGAACGCATCGTAGTGCGCCAGTGCCCGTGCCCGATCTTCTGCCGGATATGCGTTTAACAGGTGGCGCAGTAAAATGATGGTACCGCTGATCATCTGTTCTGAGACATCCGCCACCTGACCCTGCAACAGCCACTGATCGTTAATACGCGACGTCACGGTGGCTGATCTTTCGGTCAGCATTTGTACTGCCACTTCGCCTTTAGACAGTCGTTCAAGGGTTTTGCCCTCAACGTCGGCAACAGGAGTCACGGTAAAAGGAATGGACAGTTTATGACTCCACACCTGTAACCACTGCTGGTGCTTTTCGCCGGGCAGGCCAGCCAGGGTATCCGACACCAGTCTGAAGGTGGCACGGGCCATGTCTTCACGGTAATCGGCCACCCGCAGGCCGTTAACAATGGTGACCACGATGCCGGAGAGAACGGCAACCAGGATCAGAGAAAACAGCAAACCGCCGTATATTCTCAAAAAGATACTGCTCATGGGTCACATACTCTTGACGAACAGATACCCTTTGCTGCGCACCGTTTTGATCAGCCTCGGGTGCATGGGGTCATCACCAATCTTGGGACGGATGCGGGAGACTCGCACATCAATGGAGCGATCCTGGCCATCGTACTCAATGCCCCTGAGTTGCGCGAAGATCTCCTCGCGGCTCAGCACGCGCCCGGCGTTGGAACACAGCAGCCAGAGCAGGTCGAACTCGGCACTGGTCAGGTCTATGCACTGGTTATCCAGCCAGGCTTCGCGCATGGCGTTATCCACAACCAGCGCCCCAAAGCGCAGGCTGCTGCCCGCGTCGGGGGACTCTTTTGGCTGCACCGACCCTCTTCTTAACAGGGCGCGGATGCGCGCCAGCAGTACTCGTGGGCGCACCGGCTTGGCAACGTAGTCATCGGCGCCCATCTCCAGTCCGAGCACTTCGTCAAGATCATCAGTCCGGGCCGTCAGCATAAGAATCTGGCCCTGATAGTGGCTGCGCACCCGTCGACAGATGGATACGCCATCCTCCCCCGGCAGCATTAAATCAAGCACCACCAGGTCGGGTCGTTCGCTTAAAATTCGCTCGACGGCTTTACCGCCATCCCCTTCAATCGTCACTTGGAGACCGTTGTTTTCCAGGTATTCGCGGGTCAGGGTCGCCAGACGCTCATCATCTTCAACAATCAGGATGCGACCGCTTTCTGTACTGTCCAAAGCCATTTTTACACCCCTTAAGAAGAAGCCAAAACGTTGCTCATAAAAAAATTACTGAATGTCCATACCCTGTCATGTGGTAAGGCATTTTGCTACCAGAGGCCTGTGCTACGTTCACGCGATATTGTGTGGTAACCGGGCAAATGCCTTTGCAGTGCATCGTCAGGGGCGTAGATCTTACACTACTGGCGCGGAATCGTCCTCTTTGCTGTCAGAGCGATTGCCGGTGCTGCTGTCTGCCCGGGTCTGGGGCTTGTGCATGTCGTCGTTTATGGTAAAGAATATTGCCAGGATCGGGTTCTCTGTGCAGAACTATGCCAGCTAGTTGGTGAATACTGACTCAAGAAAAAAGCATAATTTCTCTGTGTCACGGCGCCAGCGAAACCTGCTTGAATTTATCTCGGCGGCGCATTATCTTGTGTGTGTAAATTATTGCAACACAATATATGGTGTTCTTGGCAGAACCCATCCTTGAGAAATACAGCATGCGATGCTGGTTTGCTGTTACAACGACCTTGCAGGGAAGCGTGGAAGGTGATCTTGAAAGTACGTTTGTACGAATACTCAGTGTGTTGGTTGTGTCGTGTGTCTCGCAAACTGAAGCGGGCTGAACGGACATTGCCCGATATTATCCCGATATAGTTCACATCCATCTCAGCCAGTGGCCGCTGGTGGGGGCGGCGCGGTGATGCGTGTGGCTAATAGATAGTTTCATTACATTAAAGGCAGGGGTTGAATGAACAAAAACATTCAGGTCACCAAGCGTGACGGCGACAGGGAACAGTTGGATCTGGAGAAGATCCACAAGGTGATTACGTGGGCTGCCGAGGGCCTGGACAATGTTTCCGTCTCTGAAGTAGAACTAAAATCCCATATTCAGTTTTATGATGGTATCAAGACCACCGATATTCACGAAACACTGATCAAATCCGCCGCTGATCTGATTTCCGCCCAGGCACCAGACTACCAGTATCTGGCTGCCCGTCTGGCTATTTTCCACCTGCGCAAGAAGGCGTTTGGCCAGTTTGAGCCACCAAGACTGTACAGCCACGTGGTCAAACTGGTGGAAGAAAAAAAATATGACCAGCATCTGTTCAGGGATTACACCGAAGCTGAATTTGACCAGATGGAAGCGTTTATGGATCACAGCCGCGACATGACGTTCAGTTACGCGGCAGTGAAGCAGCTGGAAGGCAAATACCTGGTGCAGAACCGGGTAACCGGTCAATTTTACGAAAGCCCGCAAATGCTCTATTTGCTCATTGGTGCCTGTCTGTTTGCCGACTACCCGAAAGAGACCCGGCTGAACTTTATCGAGCGCTTTTACCATGCGGTGTCTACCTTCCGGCTCTCCTTGCCGACACCGATCATGTCCGGGGTGCGCACGCCAACCCGACAGTTCAGCTCCTGTGTGCTGATAGAGTGTGGCGATTCACTGGACTCCATCAATGCCACGTCCAGCGCCATTGTCAAATACGTCAGTCAGCGGGCCGGTATTGGCATCAATGCTGGTAATATCCGTGCCTTGGGCAGTCCGATTCGTGGTGGCGAAGCGTTCCACACCGGTTGCATTCCTTTTTACAAACACTTTCAGACTGCGGTGAAATCCTGCTCTCAGGGCGGTGTTCGTGGCGGTGCTGCCACCTTGTTTTACCCTATCTGGCACCTTGAGGTGGAAAACCTGCTGGTGTTGAAAAACAATCGCGGGGTCGAGGAGAACCGGGTGCGCCACCTGGACTATGGTGTGCAGTTTAACAAGCTGATGTACCAGCGCCTGATCGAAGGGGGCAATATCACCCTGTTCTCGCCCAGCGATGTGCCGGGCCTTTATGATGCCTTCTTTGCCGACCAGGAGAAGTTTGAACAGCTCTACCGGCAGTATGAGCAGGACAGTACTATTCGCAAAACCACCCTGAAGGCGCTGGAGCTATTCTCACTGTTTGCTTCTGAGCGTGCCAGTACCGGGCGGATTTACCTGCAGAATGTTGACCACTGCAACACCCACAGCCCGTTTGATCCGGCTGTGGCGCCGGTACGCCAGAGCAACCTCTGCCTGGAAATCGCCCTGCCTACTAAACCTTTGTCGCATATTAACGACGAGGAAGGGGAGATTGCCCTGTGTACACTCGCAGCGTTCAACCTGGGTACGCTGAGCGATCTGGCCGAGCTCGAAGAGCTGGCCGAGCTGGTTGTACGCGCTCTGGACAGCCTGCTCGATTACCAGGACTACCCGGTTCCGGCGGCTTATAACTCCACCATGGGGCGTCGTCCACTGGGCGTTGGCGTGATCAATTTTGCCAACTACCTGGCCAAAAATGACGTACGTTATTCCGACGGGTCTGCCAATGGCCTGACCCACCGTACCTTTGAAGCTATACAGTACTACCTGTTAAAAGCCTCAAACACCCTGGCCAAAGAGAAAGGCACCTGCTCCATGTTCAACGAGACCACGTACTCAAAAGGTGTTCTCCCCGTTGATACCTATAAACGCGATTTAGACGCGATTTGTGCTGAGCCGCTGCATCTTGACTGGGAAGGCTTACGGGCCGGAATCAGTAAGCATGGCCTGCGTAACTCTACCCTGACAGCATTGATGCCCTCGGAGACCTCATCCCAGATCAGCAATGCCACCAACGGTATCGAACCGCCGAGAGGGTTTGTCAGTGTCAAGGCCAGTAAGGATGGCATTCTCAAGCAGGTAGTGCCGGACCTGGCGGAGCTGCAGGACCGTTATGAGCTGCTCTGGAGCATGCCTGACAATAACGGTTATCTACAGCTGGTGGCCATTATGCAGAAGTTTGTTGACCAGACCATTTCTGCCAACACCAACTACGATCCAAGCCTCTTTGAAGGTGGCAAAGTGCCCATGAAACTGCTGCTCAAGGATGTGTTGACGGCCTACAAGCTCGGCGTCAAGACGCTGTACTACCACAACACCCGCGACGGCGCCGCTGATGCGCAAAACGATATGGATGATGGCTGCGCCGGTGGCGCCTGCAAGATATGATGGGCTGACCAGCTCCGGCTGGTCAGGCAACGATGATTTTAAACGCTGATAAACAACCGTGTGGATCCTATGCCATTGAAAAGGTCAGACAGATGCCAGCCGGACGACACAGCATTAACCTTCCCGGCAGAACAGACAATGACGTACACAACGTTTAACCAGGCACAGTTTGATGCCATCAAAGAGCCGATGTTTTTTGGCCAGAATGTCAATGTGTCGCGCTACGACATTCAGCGCTACCCTGTATTTGAAAAACTGATCGAGAAGCAGCTCTCGTTTTTCTGGCGCCCGGAAGAGGTTGACCTGTCCACCGACCGGCGGGATTTTATCGCCCTGCCGGAGCATGAAAAGCACATTTTTTTAAGCAACCTGAAATACCAGATTCTCCTCGATTCAGTGCAGGGACGCTCACCCAATGTGGCTCTGCTGCCGGTGGTTTCCCTGCCGGAGCTGGAAACCTGGATTGAGACCTGGGCCTTCAGTGAAACCATCCACTCGCGCTCCTATACACACATTATCCGCAACATCGTCACCGAACCGGCGCAGGTGTTTGATGATATCGTGACCAACGAGGCCATCACCAAACGGGCCCGGGATATCACCTGCTATTACGACGACCTGATCGCCGGGGTTAGCCTGTACCACCAGTTTGGCGCAGGGCAACACACGGTGAACGGTGAAGAGGTCGAGATCAGCATTACTGATCTGAAGCGCAAGCTCTACCTGACCCTGGTCTCCGTCAACGTACTCGAAGCGATCCGCTTTTACGTCAGCTTTGCCTGCAGTTTTGCCTTTGCCGAGCGCTCCACCATGGAAGGCAACGCCAAGATCATCAAGCTGATTGCCCGGGACGAAGCCCTGCACCTGACCGGCACCCAGCACATGCTGCAGCTGATGGCCGATGGCAAGGATGACCCGGAAATGGCGGTGATCGCCCGTGAGCTGAAAGATCAGGCCAGGCAGATCTTTATCGATGCCGCCGAGCAGGAGAAAGACTGGGCTGACTACCTGTTCCGTGATGGCTCCATGATCGGCCTGAACCGCGATATTCTCAGTCAGTACGTGGAGTACATCACCAACCAGCGCATGAGCGCCATCGGCTTTGAGCCGGCCTTTGCCATCAAACAGAACCCACTGCCCTGGATGAACAGCTGGCTGAACAGCGATAACGTTCAGGTGGCCCCGCAGGAGGTTGAAGTCAGCTCTTACCTGGTCGGTCAGATTGACAGTACCGTTGAGTCGGAAGACTTCAGTAGCTTCTCCCTGTAAAGCAACTTTCCGGCTGACCATGCACCGCCAGGCCATCGGGTCTGGCAAGGCACATACGAATGGCACATATCATAAAAATTCTTGACGGGTTCAGTTTTATCCCGCGCAAAGAGCTGACCCTTCTTGAAGCCCTTGAACAACAGGACGTTGTCGTCGAGTACCAGTGCCGGGAAGGGTTTTGCGGCAGTTGCCAGGTCAACCTGATTGATGGTGAGGTAGTCTATACCACCGAGCCCATAGCCTTTGTTCCGGAAGGAAAAGTACTCACCTGCTGCTGCCAGCCAGATAGCGACCTGACCATCGAGATCCCCGGTGGCTGCAAAGTGAAGGCAAAAGGCAGATAGGCGTTGTCTTTAAATAATTTCCTCATTTCAGGACGCTTCCCATTACCCGCTACCCGCCGCCCGCCACCCGCAAAGGCCCAACCGTTTCTGCTTTTGCGGGCAGCGGGTAGCGCCCCCCAAATTCTAAAGACAACTCCTTAATCCTACTGCAAGTGCTGCTCATCACCTGAGACCGGGAAAATTGAACCAACCGGCATTTTTATGGTCCTAAAGCAAAGAAGAGCTCCCTGATTTCGTCGGAGAGTAATAAACAAACTTCGAAAAAAATGCATAAAAAGACCATGAAGGGAAAGTGAATGCGCCAGAAACTGTTGTTGTTTTTGTTGGCACCTCTGCTTGTAGTGGCGAGTGCCTTGCCAGGGGCCGATCAACGTGCAACTCAGGAACAGTTGTCTGATTATTACCCGTACGCCCTGATGAGCTACTTGTCAGAGACCGACATTGTTCTCGGCTGCGGCACTCTGGAGCAACAGCTGTTCTTTATTTTCCGACTCTCTTACCTGGGGGATCAGGGCATCCGAATGCTGGTCGATGCTGAGGATATTCCCGCAAGCTGGCGAGCCCACTTTACCCATGTTCGCCCACCCGATGAACATGTTGCTGACAGCGGCAGTAACCAGTGCCCGTCAGGCAATCAACTGGTTGATCAGATTACCCTGCCAGATTCAGGCATCACTGCCAGTGTGTTTGTCCGGACCGTGGGCTCAGCGTCCGGAGGCAGAATTATTGTTGCCTTTTCCGGTGAGCAGCCTAACAGCTTTTATCAGTGTCTATTGTCCGAACCCGGTGGTCCCTGCGCTGAGCAACAGCTGCAGAGTGTTGCCAATCTTGTCAGAGCCTTCACGGAGGAGTATCCGGGCTACCCTGTCGACGTCGTCGGCTACTCCCACAGCGGCGCGTTGGTGCAGGCGTTGATGTTTGCCTCCCCATTGATTGATCAGGCATACATTTTCAACAGTTATGGTGTCCACCCAGGCTGGCTCAACGGCGGGGACGATGAACGCCAGAGTCGTATCCACCACGTCTACATTGAAGGGAGCCTGCTGTACGGTCAGGACTACAATATCCTGAACCGGTACTCAAGGTGGCAGCTGCCGCAGCACAAGGTGTTCGCATCCAGTGTGGCCCTCTCTGCCAAGGGGATGGAACCAAACCTTCGGCAGATCTACAGGATAAACCACCACGACTCCTGGCTGGATACCTTTTATAACCTGATGTCCACAACCTGGGTGCTGCACTCCAAAGAAGCCGTACTGAGAACCTTTGAGGCGCAGCTGGGGCTTGATTTTCCCTGGTAGCCCCGTCAGCTTTTGCTGTCGGCGTGGACGATATCGACATTCATCAGCACTGCATAGACACCAGGTATCACCAGGGCCGCGGCGATGACGATCAACAACTCATCAAAGTTGGCCGAGGCAAACGCCGAGAGAATAAAAACAGACGACAAAAATACAATAGCCAGATTGCCGGCGGTAGCTTTCTGTTCCTTAACACCTTTCTTAAGCAGGGCGATGCCTGACCAAAAGTAGGGAAACAGCAGCAGCAAAACGGAAATGGTGACAGAAATATTAAAGGCTTCGGCAATATTGCTGCCCATCATCATCAAAACGATCTCTACCAGGGTCATAATGACTGCATTGATCACCAGCCCGGTCCCGGGAATACCATAACGATTAACCCTGGAATAGGCTTTGGGTAGAAAACCGTTATCAGCACTGGTTTTGGCCGCACTCACCGAGTTCAACCCCCAGACGATAAAACTGGCAATGCAGGCAACGGACATCACCAGCGAAACGATGCTGCCCACGTAGGATGAGTGAGTGATTTTCTCCATGGATAAGGCAAAGGAGGCCGGTGCGTCCTGAATCTCTCTGGCAGTGAACATACCCTCCATAACGGTGGTCGAGAGAATATAAAACAGTGCCACCACCAGAAAACCGACAATGGTGGCAATGGGGACCACTTTGTGAGGATTCTTAATCTGGGCCGCATTGGTGGCTACGCTCTCAACCCCCACGTAAGAAAAAATCAGGATGGCGAAGCCGCTCATTATGGCTGAACCCTCGTCCTTGCCAGAGACATTCCAGTTCTCTTTGAACTGCACCGGGTTGAATTCCAGCCAGCCAAGCACACTGGTCAGAGCCACGGAGATGAGCAACAGCGTCACCGTGATGGAAACAACCTGGGCAATAATACCAACGCCGCGCAGCGACAGGGCGACAAACACCCAGATCAGGGTAATGATGGTCATACCCAGGACAAAAGGATCATTCAACTGCGGCACAAACATGGCCAGATAGCCAAGGCCAGCAATCAGAATGGACACATTGGAGATCAGGTTGCCATACACGTAAAAAAAACCGCATTGTGCGCCCAGCAGTGGACTGATGTAGGTGGCCAGGGCGGTCGGACTCGGGTCGTCAAACTGCTCTCCCGCCCGGACGTACACCAGCGTCAGGAACAGCGCCCCAATGGTGACCAGGATAAAAGAGATCAGGGTGATGGAGCCAGTAAAGGCCAGTTGTTGCGGCAGGGCAATAACACCACTGCCGGCGAGGCTGGAGATGATCAAAAAGGTCGCCCCGATCATTCCCAGTTTTTTCACTTCCACTTTTTTGGCATCACTGGCCATGGCGAAAACTCCCGTCGACTGTTCGACAAATCATCATGGAGTACCAAACATCACATTGATTGCCAACCGGTTATGCCTTGACACACATGGTCCGGAATAACTGCTGGCCGTCACGTTCGGTGCGCTCTACCCCATGAATGTCACTTTCGTAACCAGGAAAACAATTCTCGAAATTCTGCCGGGCTAGCAGGTAGTCAAAAATTGGTCTGGCCTTGTCGTTCATCACTTCACCGCCCATCATAATGGGGATTCCGGGCGGGTAGGGCACCATCATGACGGCCGGCACCCGGTCCTGCATGGCTTCAAGCTCGACGTATTCCACCTGTTTTCTCACCACACAGTGATAGGCCTCAGCCGGTTTCATGGCTGGGTCCGGAATCACCTGGAACGCCGCTTGCATCTTGTCCAGCAGGCGTTGCTCCCTGAAATAGCTGTGAATCGCCTGGCAGTGGTCGTGCAAGCCAACGCCACTGTACCGTTCTGGATAAGCCTGAACCAGCTGCGGCAGTGCCTGTTCCAGGGGCGCGTTACTATCGTACAGCGCCTTGAATTTGAGGAGCGCCGAGAGCAGGGAGCACTGCTTTGCCTTGGTGGTGCCAATCGAGTTGAGCAGCAGGAAAGAGTAATAGTCGGTCTTTTCGCAGACAATGCCGTGCTTGATCAGGTAGTCGGTGACGATAGACGCTGGAATGCCGTCATCATCCAGGTTGCCGGCGTCGTCAAGGCCGGGCGTGATGAACGTCAGTTTGATCGGGTCAAGCATGGCATAGTTATCTTCCATCTGATCAAAACCATGCCAGTTATTTTTCTGACTGAATATCCACGGCTGCTGTTGGCTGGCCAGGTATTCCACCGGCACATTCTCAAAAGCCGTCTCGCTGCCCTCGTAGTTGACGATGCGCGGCTGCCACATCTCGAAAAACCAGCTTTTGCTGGTTTTCGACTCCCGGGCAATGCGGGTCACTTTCTGTCGCAGGCGAATGGCTTCAAGAATGATGTCGTTCAGCATTATTTCCCCATTATCGTCCATCATCTTGGTGGCGACATCGAGCGAGGCAATCATGCTGTACTGCGGTGATGTCGAGCCATGCATCATGTATGACTCGTTGATTTCATCCGGGTTGATTTTTACCTTGCTGCCACTGCGGATATGCAGCATGGAAGCCTGAGAAAACGCCGTCAGCAGTTTATGGGTGGAGTGGGAGCAGAAAATCGGTGGGTGGTCGCTGTTGCGATCGTCATCTGCCATGCCGAAATGATCTTTATACATCGGGTGGAAACGGGCGTAGGCGTA